>CAZXTH010000191.1:0-6588 GCA_964643585.1 uncultured Pseudoalteromonadaceae bacterium | reverse complement strand
ATGCTGTTCAGCGTAGCTGACTCAGGTAACGTAATTCTTTCCCAGCTTTCACCATGATCAGTGCTGCGGAACAAGTGCCCACGCAATCCGGCTACCAGCAGTGTCTGTTGCGGTGTACGTATCGCATCAAACAGTGAACCATTATAAAAAGGCTCCAAACGCTTCCAGCTATGACCAAAATCATGACTCTCGGCTACAAAGCCACCTTCTCCTACCATCAATAGGCTGTCAACATCCATAACCAGGCGGTTAAAGTGTGGCAGCAATGAGGTTTTCTCCAATTCGTAGGAATCCGGATCGGTTTCTTTAAGTTCTGCCAGATAATCCTGATCATCTTCCAGTAGCAGCTCTTCGTGAAACTCGGGTTGCCAGCTTTTTCCACCATCAACAGTACGGTAAAACATGCCATAAGCGCCTACCGCAATCCCCTGTAATTCATCAGTAAAATAAATATCGAATAACGGTTTGTCCGTTTCCGGAAGATAAAGCTGCAGCTCCCAGCTCTGACCACCATCATGAGTAGCCAGAACAGTGGCATCATGCCCTACAGCCCATCCTTGCTGCTCATTGATAAAGAAAATACTGTTAAGACTGGATTGAGCCGGGACACTTGCTTGCTGCCAATGAGTACCATCATTACTGCTGAGAATATGTCCCCGCTCGCCTACAGCAAACCATTTCTGATTGCCGATACTGATGATATCTGTTAGCAGAGATTTTGATGCCAGAGGTACCTGATAGGATGCGACCGGATTGCGATGGCTATCAGAGCCGGTTTCCGCAATACTGGCAGCAGTACACATGAGCCCCGCAGCACAACAAATACCAGACACTAAAGATTTATTTACCATATCTGAGTTACAACTTATTGAATGACTGAAATGAAAACGGTTGGCTTACGCCAACCGTTTATCTGCACAATTAACGCGTTCCTTCTCTGCGTAATGCTGCAGGAGTAAAGTCGTTATCATTGAGCGTTACTGAGAAATCATACATTCTGTCTTCGTTATCCAGGCCAAGAGCAAGGTAACGACGAGAATTCAGGTCATGATACACTTCCAGCGTACTCCAGTGGGTAGGCACTTCATAGTAGTTCAGACCATGAGCTTCCGCCACCCGGTAAAGCTCGCCGCGGTTATCGTACAGATCCGCGATATGAATCTGCCAGCTGTCTTCATCGATAAAGAATACCCGCTTACCATAGACATGGCGCATCCCTTCTTTCAGGGTCGCTTCTACTACCCAAACGCGGTGCTTCTCATAGCGGGTATAGTCAGGATTTATATGACCGGGTTTCAGTAAGTCAGCATATTTAACCTGGTTACTATGTAATTTATAGCTGTTATAAGGAATCAGCAGCTCTTTCTTACCAACCAGATTCCAGTTATAGCGATCTGGTGAACCGTTAAACATATCAAAGTCATCAGTGGTACGCAGGCCGTCTGACGCCGTGCCTGGAGCATCATAAGCTACGTTTGGTGCACGACGAACACGCCGCTGGCCTGTATTGTAAGTCCATGCCTGACGTGGCGTTTTAACCTGATCCATTGTCTCATAAACCAGTAATGCAGTACCCGCCAGTCGCGCCGGAGTTGTCACACTCTGTTTAAAGCGGAACAGAATATTTTCAGCCTGTAATGCCTCTGGTGTTGCATCCGGAGCTGAATACTTAAACATAATCTGTTCATCAAAACCGATCAGAGTGTAAGTCCCTGCTGCTGTTGGCGCTGCCTGACCACCATTACGGGTAGCCGCGACGCCACGGTAACGCAGCAAATGGTTCCAGACTGCCTCAAGGCCATTCGAAGGAATTGGGAACGGAATCCCAATTGCTGCATTAATAATACCGTTACCGCCTTCAACCAGCTCTGCTGACGTTGCAATCTTTTTGGTTGCATCATAAAAATACTGAGGAAATGATGCACTACGGCGGGTCTGATAGACATTAATTTTGTACGTATCAGGATAAATCTCAAACAGTTTCTGCTGCCCCGGGCTTAGTAAATCGCGGTATTGATTAAGGTTCGATTTATCAACCGTAAACAGTATTTTATCGCCGGAAAAAGGATCCGGATGATGGTCACCGGGTTTGAAACCAGCTGGTGCGGATAAAATGCCACCTTCCCATGCCGGAATTGAACCATCAGCATTAGCCGCTTTCTCAGCACCTATCGGGGTCAAATCATTGCCCAGCCTTGCTGCTTGTTCTGGTGTTAGTTTCGCCAGCACCGAGCAACTGAATACCAGTGCCATTGCTGAAGATAACAGGGTGAGTTGCTTCATCATATCGTCTCGTCCCTTAAATAGAATATTTAATATTGAATGAGATAAAATCACGGTCTGCTACGTTATTCGTTGTGCCCTGACCGCCCCAGAATAAGTTGTAAGACAACTCTCCGGACCATTTGCTCAGATAATCAAAACTGACCGCATAGCTCAGCGATTTTCTGTCTTTTACAAACATAAACAGCGGATCCGGTGTAATACCGTTCACATCATGAGAGAAAACAACCCGTTGTGACAGGTTTACACCTGCAAAAACGTTGTTGTAATCAGCTTTTGCCAGTAAACGATAACCCCAGGCTGTTGCATTCGGGAATGGATTAGTTTCTGCTCCGTCAGATAAACCGGCATGTAAACCATCTTTGTTAATCAGATTGCCATTAGCATCTGTACCAAGCAAAGGCGAACCGCTCCGGTCTGTGCCCGGACCATTTAAACGCAACACATCCTGCGAAGGCATATCACGGATATGGATACCACCAACTTCAGCCAGCATCATAAAGTTATCTGAACCCAGCGCAGGACCAAACAGATGAGTAAATGTCATCTGAGCCTGTACGGTATCGGTCAGGATATAACCTCTGGCTAACTGGCCTGGTGCCACTTTTGCACCATTACATTGACCATTATCATAACAACGGCCAATCTGTGAAATACCAGATAAATCAGGACGTAAGCCTGCATTTGCGAGCTGCTCCGGCATACCGGCATACAAAATTTCTACGTCATCAATTTGTAAAGGCTCATCCTGACGATAAGCAATTTCACCCGCTACTGACGTAGTTCCCAGGTTGGTATTGAAACTGAACCCGTATAATTTGATATCTTCAGGGTATTCAATCAGAGCTTTAGAGAATGCCTGCAAAGATGTCACATTATGCATATTAACATTACCGGCATTTTGCCCCAGCCATTGCAGATCAGACATAATTGCAGTTGTAGAGAAATCTGAAGCAATACCAGAAATCACCGGCGTACGGCTATGGTAATTCATGTAATAAAGTGCAAATTCGGTATCACCCAGTTGTGAGGCAAAGTACTCAAATTTAATACCGTACTGGCCACCATTTTTGGGCTTAAGCTCACCAGCTGAACCATATGGTCTCAACGTTACAATCGTCGGGTATGCCATATACATTTGCGAAGCTTGTTGTGTAGTTATAGCCCCGCTTGTCATCATCTGACTCAAGTTGTTCAGACTCGCCAGCAGATGTGCGAGATCGATATCCGGATTAGCTGAAAAGCCTAATTGAACATTCTGGGCATAACCACCCTCACCGGCAAAATCGTTAGTAGAGAAATAAGACCCCGGAACTGGCAGGTAGCTATTCTCCCAACCATATTGATAAAATACTTCAGTAGACAGATTATCTGTTAAACCAACGTTTACAACTGCCATGCCCACAGGGATATAAGCTTCTTTCAGATCTGCACCTGGAGCCCGCAGTATACCTACATCGACCGGGGTAGCATTGATCCCGTGAGGAATGAATGTACTCTCACCCCAACTAAGAACCTGTTGCCCAACCCTTACATTTACCGGATTCATACCATCGTTGAAACTAAAGCTACCGTAAACATAAGCATCTAACAAACGGATATCTTTACAAGCTAGCTTACGAGCATCTTTATCGGCACAGGGATCAACACGCTGACCAGATACCGGATTGGTATAGGCCGTCTTCTGATCCATCATGGCAAAATCATAGAAGTACATAAAGCGGGTAAAGAAGCCCAGATTATCTTTCGTGATAGAAAGCTCATGCACACCTTTCAGCATACTGCTGAACATGTCACCTTTATCATAATTCAGATTACCGGCGTCACCGTTGGTAGAGTACCCACCTTGGTATTGCCATATGTCTGTTGGCTGATAGATTTTGTTAGTTGCTGCGTTGTAGCCGCTCCAGTCAAAACGGGGATGGTTAGCAATACCTATCGTATCCCAGTCCCTGTTTTCTGTACGCCAGCTACCACCATAAGAAAATGTAGAGTCAAACGTAATATTGACATCGCCCCAGCTGAAGCTAGCAGCCTGAAGCGGTGCAGATAAGGTAAATAATGCTGATGCAACACCTAGCGCCAAAGCATTTCTGGCAAAAGTAGCTGGCCTTTTATTCATCTTATAATCTCCCCTCTGTCCTAACTGATATCTGTTGATTTTTGTAATTATAGGTCGCAAATCATCTGTAACAGACGCATTATCGCTAAAATAATTACATCATTTTATAAGGTAAGCAAGGTCTGCGCTTTTGTAACTCTGTTGATTTCTATTCATTTTTTTGAAAATATGCTGAATTTTCACTCACATTTAACATGCACTGGTTTGATCTGTTCTGTACCAATAAAGCAAAAAAGAACTAAAACAATGATATTAAAGTATAAAAACCAATGATGTGCTAATAATAATATTGATACAGCGTTTAAAGTATAAGCTCTAATTAATTTTTTCCAGGTTCTGAAAAGAACCATTTTTATGTACCGTCAACCGGAAGCGGCCTCGTATACCGTTCATACTGATAAAGGGCAAAAGATGCCGAAAAGCCAGCTGAATTTTCTGGCCATCATCTGCAGTAACAAGCACATATTTTATATGTCCCTGATAATATGCCTGGCATTGTTCTGGAGTCAGTATTGCACCGAAATAGTAGTAATGCATTTAACTCAGGCTTCTGTTTACCTTTTCAAAAACATCATTACTCAGATTTTCACTACCGGATATCTGTTTTAAAACATTCCGGATGACAGCCTGCCGTTCTGAGTCATAGCGCTTCCAGGATAATAAAGGCGTTATAAGACGTGCAGCAACCTGCGGGTTAAGCTTATCCAGCTTCATCACCACATCCGCAAGCAGGCTATAACCTTTACCATCTTTCCTATGAAATTGCTGGGGATTACGCATACTAAACGCACCATATAATGCCCGGACACGGTTAGGGTTTTTCCAGGTAAACAATGGATGCTGTTCCATGCCTTGCATGCGCTCAAAAACCTGTTCTGCCGGTTCAGTTGCAACCAGTGAAAAGCATTTATCCATCACTAGTGCATCTGATTGCCAGGTTGCAGCAAAATCATCCGTCAATTGGCGGAACAATAATGGGTTAACCTGCTGGCTGGCAGACAATACAGCCATACTGTCAGTCATATTATCCGCCAGCCGGTATTGTTGCTCTGCCAGTTGGTCATACTTAGATGACCCAGACAACAGATAATAAAGACAGGTATTTCGCAATAAACGGCGCCCGGAATCGACTTCGTTATACTGATAACCCAAAGGCCGTAATTTTTCATAGCAAGAATATAGCTCTGGCAATAACGCTTTAGCCAGCAACTTATGGTAACGCTGCAGGCAATGCAGAAGTCCGTCGACCGGAATTTCTGCATACTGTTCAGCCAATGTATCAAAATCCGGCAGTTTCAAAAGCTCAGCGGTCAGAGCAAGATCTTCAAGTGGTTTATCCAGCCAGCTCCGCAGAGTATTACAAATATCCTCTGTCAATGCGGGCTCAGAGCCTGTTTCAATATGCTGTTGTATCCGCATAGACCAAAGCTGCTGCATGGCATCCCAACGTGCAAAGCCATTGCTGGCTTTGGCTGCAATCAATAATAATTGATGCTCACTGTAGCTGGCTTTTAGCTTGACCGGTGCTGAGAAGTCTTCCAGCCAGACGATAACAGGCTCAGCTTTCACATGCCGTAATACAAACTGTTGTTTGGTTTCAGACAACAAGAGTAAATGATGCTCATTTACCGCATCATTCTCAGATAATAGTTGTAGTTTTACAGGGATCAGCAGAGGTTGTTTATGCAATTGATCCGCCGTAGAAGCAGAATGCTGACTAAGTATCAGAGTAACTTCCTGTTTTTCCGCATCATAATGCTGCCCGACCTGCAACTCTGGTGTACCGGACTGACTGTACCATAACCTGAATCGTGTTAAATCCTGCTGGCTGGCGTCTTCCATCGCCTTTACAAAATCATCGCAGGTTGCTGCCTGCCCATCATGACGGTTCAGATAAAGAGTGACACCCTCGCGGAAATGCTCTTTTCCAAGAATAGTTTGCAGCATCCGGATTACTTCAGCGCCTTTATCATATACGGTAACGGTGTAGAAGTTATTCATTTCCAACACTTGCTCTGGCCTTATTGGATGAGACATCGGCCCAGCATCTTCTGCAAACTGTGCGGTTCTCATCAATTTTACGGCATCAATCCGACTTAACGTAGCTGATGCCATATCAGCGCTGAACACCTGATCCCGGAATACTGTCAGTCCTTCTTTCAGGCTGAGCTGAAACCAATCAC
>CAZXTH010000190.1:5362-6604 GCA_964643585.1 uncultured Pseudoalteromonadaceae bacterium | reverse complement strand
TCATTTCAGTAATCATGGCAAGAGTTATCAGGGTACTGAATTGTAAGCCTGCCTGACGGATCACCGGCAACAAGGCATTTCTCATTGCATGGCGGTACAATACCTGAGCGCGCGTTAGCCCTTTGGCTCTGGCTGTTTTAATGTAGTTTTGCTCCAGTACCTGTGACATAGAGTCACGGGTAAATCTCAGCATGACCGTTGTAGGGTAGGTTGCCAGCACCACCGTTGGCAGAATCAGATGGCGTATGGCACTGGCCAGAGCGTCCTGACGGTACGGTACATCTGCCAGCAGAATATCTAACAGAATAAAGCCGGTTTGAGGAGGAATTTCGTAAAGTACACTGATACGGCCTGAGGTCGGCAGCCAACCGAGAGTCAGCGAAAATAGCATAATTAAGATCAGGCCCCACCAGAATATTGGCATAGAGTAACCACTTACTGCTGTGGCCGATAATATTCGGCCGGTTATTCCATAGGGCCGGATAGCAGCAATAATGCCAGCCGGAATACCAATAAAAGATGAAATTAATAAGGCGTAGGTTGTCAGTTCCAGTGTTGGGGGAAATAACTGACCGATTTCGTGCAACAATGGTTGCTGGCTGGCAAAAGACAGACCCCATTCACCGGATAGGATACGTTGCAGAAAAGCTATGTATTGCTGAACATAATTATCATCCAGATGATAATAAGCTCTGAGCTGTTCAATTTCTGATTCCGGAATATGATTTATTCCGCTGATATTATGCAAAATCTCGCCCGGAAACAGATAACTCAGGCTGAAGGCAAAAAGGCTTAATGTCAGCAGCACAAAGCACAACAAAAAAAGCCTTCTGCACAGGTAAATAATCATGGTGTGCCTTTTTTAACCTGCGCCAGTCTGATACCACCGTATGGGTTAATTTCAGCACCTGATACGCGGGAGTTTAATGCCTGAAAACGCTGAGAATGAGCAATACTGACCAGTGGGATCTGGGCCGCCAGATATTGCTGGGCAGCAATATAATAACCATGGCGCTTTTGCTGATCTGCAGTCAGTAAAGCCTGGTTAATCAGATTGTCAAAATGATCATCACACCAGTTTGCACGATTGGTGCCTGTAATGACTGCCGGGCAGCTCAGTAATGGCCGGAAAAAATTATCCGGGTCCGGGCTATCGGCCGCCCAGCCTATCAATACGGTGTCATACTGATTTTCACGCAGTTTGCGCCGGAAAGTATTCCATTCATAGGATACGATATTAGC
>CAZXTH010000190.1:4212-5352 GCA_964643585.1 uncultured Pseudoalteromonadaceae bacterium | reverse complement strand
ATATTAGCTTTAATACCAATATGGGCCAGATCAGCCTGAATCAGCTCTGCCATTTTTGGGGCATTCGGGTTGTATAACCGCTGAACCGGCATTGCCCAGATATCCATACTGAAACCGTCGGTATAACCTGCCTCTGCCAGTAAAGCCTTTGCTTTGGCCGGGTTATATTCCGGCTCTGGCAATTCTGGGCTGAAAGCCCATGATGCTGGAGGCAATACACTATGGGCAGGAGTCGCATACCCGAAATACACCGACTGGATAATTGAAGGCCGGTTTATTGCGAGTGATAAAGCCTGGCGTACCCGGATATCATCAAAGGGAGGCTTCTGAGTATTAAATGCCCAGAAACCGACATTCATGCTGGTTTTTTCCTGCACGGTAACATCAGGTCTTTTACTGATTAGCTTTAGTTCACTAATCCGTGGGAAAGCAACAATATCGCATTCGTGAGTGAACAGTTTTGCCATACGCCTGGCATTGTCGGGCACAATATCAAAAACCAGTTGTTCAGGTTGTACTTCGCCTTGCCAGTACTCGTTATGGCGGTAGTAACGGATCAGCACATCTTTTTGATACTCACGGAATTTAAACGGCCCTGTACCCACCGGGTGGCTGTCTATCTGTTCTGGTTTGCCTTGTTGCAGTAACTGAGTACCGTATTGTGCAGATAATATTGCGGCAAAATCAGTACTTAAATTTGACAGAAAGGAGCTGTCAGGTTTGTTCAGCTCAAACCTGACAGTATAGGGATCAATAACGATCAACTGTTTTACCAGTGCTGCCCAGTTCATACTCTGAAAAAACGGATAAATACCACCACCCTGCGAATGGTAAGGGTGGTCAGCCTGCATAATACGGTTGAACGTAAAGAGTACATCTTCGGCATTAAATGATCTGCCTGGGGTAAAATAATCAGTCTGATGAAACTGCACATTACGGCGCAGAGAAAAAGTATAAGTCAGGCCATTTTCGCTAACTTGCCAGTCTGTGGCCAGTGCAGGTTGCAGCGCACCGCTTTCTGTATCAGCATCAAGCAACCTGTCGTAAAGTTGTTGCCCTATGGCATCCAGTGTTGTACCTGAAGTCACTAACTGCGGATTAAAAGATTCGGGAGAGCCTTCTGCACAATATACCAGGCCA
>CAZXTH010000190.1:0-4202 GCA_964643585.1 uncultured Pseudoalteromonadaceae bacterium | reverse complement strand
CGGGTATTTCTGAGTGGCAGGCTGTCAGCAGCAGGCTGGCAGCAGACAGTATCCACGATACCGGTCTGCCGGACAATTTATTAGCAGATAGCAATTACTTCATCCCTGCTGGCTTTCCAGCAACTGATATTTCTTCATATAACCGCGCAACTGATGATAGGTCAGATTCAGCGACTCTGCTGTTTTTTTCTGGTTATACTGGCAGGCTGCCAGTGCCTGTTTTATCAGTGTTACTTCAAAGTCCTGCGACAATGTTTTGAAATCCTGAACCTGACCAAAATCAAATGCTAGTGATGGGTTATCTCTGGCTGTACTGACAGGTTCTGAAATATCTGCCCGGGGCGCAGCTGGCTGCTCTTGAGTCTGAAAATAGTGAATGCCGTTTTTCTGAGGGGCTTTAATCCGTTGTGTTGGTCTGTATGGCGATTCGAAAGGGTCAAGCTGAATATGATGTACCGGCACGTAAGGATTATTAGTACGGTAAACACTGCGCTCTACTACGTTTTTCAGCTCACGGACATTGCCTGGCCAGTCGTATTCCAGCAGGGTTTTACGGGCTTTTTCACTAAAACCGCTGAATAACTCAAAGCCCAGCTCCCGTGCCATATTAATGGCAAAATGTTCAGCCAGAACCAGAATATCTTCGCGTCTTTCGCGCATTGGGGGCAAAGTAATAACATCAAATGCCAGCCGGTCGAGTAAATCTGCACGAAATTCGCCCAGTTCCGCTAGTTGAGGTAAGTCTTCATTGGTGGCGCAAACTAACCGAACATCGGTCTTTATTGGCCTGCTGCCGCCAACCCGCTCAAATTCGCCGTATTCGATAACCCGCAGCAATTTTTCCTGAACCAGTCCTGGTGTATTAGCCAGCTCGTCTAAAAACAGAGTTCCGCCATTGGCGCGTTCAAACCGGCCTTCATGACGCTTGCTGGCTCCGGTAAAGGCCCCGGATTCATGGCCGAATAATTCACTTTCAAGCAGGTTTTCGTTGAGTGAAGCACAATTCAGCGTCAGATAAGCCTGATCCCAGCGTTGTGAAAGATAATGAAGCCTTGCTGCAATAAGTTCTTTACCGGTACCGCGTTCTCCGATAATCAGTACAGGTTTATCCAGTGGCGCGATTTGTGATACCTGATCCAGAATATTCAAAAAACTGTTAGACTGGCCTATCAGATTATCTTGTTGGAATTTTCGGCTCATGGCTTACCATTTATTAGTTAAATTGGCTAATTAGTAGTGTATTTCATTATGCCAGCAATCTGAAGAATTTATCAAAAAATAAAAAATGATTTTAACTTTCAATGTCTTGCCTTGTTTTGCAAAGTTGGCAAGAAACCTGAATAGGTTAGGCTGTACTAATACAGTCATCAAGAGGTAAACATTATGGGTATTTTTTCACGTTTCTCAGATATTGTGAATTCCAATATCAACTCACTGCTGGATAAAGCTGAAGATCCGGAAAAAATGGTACGCCTGATTATTCAGGAAATGGAAGATACGCTGGTTGAAGTACGCTCTTCTTCCGCAAAAACCATTGCAGAGAAAAAAGAACTACAACGAGTGGTAAGCCGCTTACGTGACGAAATTATTGACTGGCAGGCTAAAGCAGAACTGGCGTTAAGCAAAGAACGTGAAGATCTGGCCCGTGCAGCCCTGATTGAAAAACAGAAAGCGGCAGAGCATGCCGAAGCGGTAAGCAATGATATCGAGCATCTGGACGAGCATATCAGTAAATTGCAGGATGAAGTTGCTCAGCTACAGGAAAAGCTGGCTGATGCTAAAGCGCGCCAGAAATCAATGCTGATGCGCCAGAAAACAGTGGCTTCACGGTTAGAAGTGAAGAAAACACTGGATAGTAATCGGATTAATGACGCGATGTACAAATTTGAGCGTTATGAGCAGAAAATCGATTCACTGGAAGCACAGGTAGAATCTTATGATTTGGGCAAAAAGACGCTGAAAGATGAATTCGCAGAATTGGCTGCCCAAGATAAGATTGACCAGGAACTGGCCGCTCTGAAAAACAGAGTAAATCAGTCTAATAATAATAAAGACGCCTGATAATCAGGCGTTCGGGAGCTACTATGGATATTTCAGAAGTCATTGCAGTACCGATTATCCTGTTCACGATTTTTGTGGCGCCAATATGGGTCATCATGCATTACCGCAGCAAAAACAAAATCGGACAAGGCTTGTCTGATGCAGAGCTGAGTAAGCTAAATGAACTGGCTGCCCGGGCCGAAAAAATGGCTGACAGAATTAAAACTCTGGAGGCCATTCTGGATGCCGAAAGTCCGAAATGGAGGAGCCAACATGACTAGAGCACGGCGTGAACTACTACGCGACGATACCAAAGGCAAAATTGCCGGGGTTTGTGCCGGTATAGCTGATTACTTTGGCTGGGAGTTGTGGCTGGTCAGGATTGTTACTGTTTCAGCATTTTTTTTGGGGGCAGGCGGCTTAGTTTTTGTGTTGTATATTGCTGCCTGGGTGGTGCTGGAAAAAAAGTCGAAAGCCGGTCTGCAACAGGATATATCGACCGGCAGTACGACAGATGAACGGCTGGTCGAAGTAAAAACCCGGGTGTGGCAACGTGGCGAGTCGCCAAAAGAAGCGCTGCAGCACCTGACTAATCAGTTTAACAGTCTGGAACTGCGTTTAAGAGATATGGAGCGGCATGTTACTTCTGCCAGATTTAACCTGAACCGTGAATTTAATAATCTATAACAGATTGAGGGTCACGCCCGCGTTATGACATGGTTAGACAGTATTCAGCAGCAGGGAAGAGAGTTAGGTAACCGGGCTCTGGACCGTCACATCCGTTTGGGTGTGACTGGTTTGAGCGGATCGGGAAAAACAGCATTTATTACCTCGCTGGTTCATCAGCTGACGCAGGGCGATCAGCCATCACATTTGCCTTTTCTTGAAGTTATCCGTGAGAAACGTTATCTGGGTGGCCGGGTTGCGGTTGAGCAAGCTCTGGCTTTACCCCGTTTCCCTTATGAACAGAATTTACAATCCTTGCTGCAACAGCCTCCGGTATGGCCGCCTTCAACCTCGGGCTGGAGCCAGCTAACGATGCAATTGCGATATAAAGCGCGCAATGGCTTACGGGCAAAACTGCAATCTCATAGTGAATTGACTTTAGATATTATTGATTATCCCGGAGAGTGGTTATTGGATTTACCTATGCTGCAGCAAAATTACCGGCAATGGTGTGAATTCTGCTGGCAGTTATTTTCAAAGCCTCATCGTGCTAGCCAGGCGCAATTATTCCGGGAGCAATTGCTGACAGCTGATTTACAGGATGTCAGTGAGCTTGGTGTGCAGAAGCTGACAGATAACTATAAAGTATTGTTGCAGGCTTATAACCAGACTCCGGGTACTTATCTTAATCAGCCCGGGCGGCTTCTGGTACCGGGAGAGCTGGCAGGTACACCAATGCTGCAATTGTTTCCTCTGTTACCTGAGCAACTGGCTGAAAATAGTCCATTGGCAGAGCGGCTGGAGAAACATTATCAGGGCTACTGTCGTTATGTAATCAAACCTTTCTATAAACACTACTTTGCCCGTCTTGACCGGCAGGTAGTGTTAGTAGATTGCCTGTCTGCGCTGAACGCAGGTTATACCGCTGTACAGGAGCTGTTGCAGGCATTGCAGTTGATTCTGCAAAGTTTTCAGTATGGGCCATCCAGTTTACTGGGACGATTGTTCAGCCCTTCTATCACAAAAGTGTTATTTGCTGCCAGCAAGGCTGACCATGTTACGCCTGAACAGCATAAACCTCTGACACTGTTATTACAGCAATTACTACAGCAACCTCTGAAACAGAGCCAGTATCAGGCTGCTGAGACTGAAGCAATGGCTCTGGCTGCAATAAGGGCCAGTGAGGCAGGCTTTGTCAGCCAGGCTGGGCAGAAACTGCCTTGTATCAGTGGGGTGAGTGCCGATGGGCAACAACCAGTGACATTATTTCCCGGAGATGTGCCCGAGGAAATCCCTGATCCTGGCTTATTCAGCCGTCATCAGTTCAGTTTTCCTGTACTACAGCCATTAGCACTTAGCCCGCATCAGCCTATCCCGCATTTACGCATGGATCATGCTTTGCAGTTTCTGCTGGGAGATAAACTGCGATGAACACATTAAAACCCGGGCAGCGTTTTGAACAGGCATTGTTAGCTGAAACTAAACCTGTACCTGAG
>CAZXTH010000189.1:0-6626 GCA_964643585.1 uncultured Pseudoalteromonadaceae bacterium | reverse complement strand
ACAGCGTTGCCAGCGGCCCCTTTTATCTGCGCGAATTACAACTAAGCCAGGCTGCCGGGCTGACTAACTGGCAGGTATTGCAACTGGCAACCATCAACGGTGCCCACCATTTGGGATTAACTGATACCGGGCAACTGGCAGTTGGTTATGTAGCTGACTTTATTGTTTTAACAGCCAATCCACTCACTGATCTTAAAGCCATTAATACGGTGCATACCGTAGTACAGCAAGGTACGGCCTGGCAGGTGGATGAACTGAAAGCCCAACTCCCCTCACTGGCCGGTATTGAACTTTAACGCTGATTTTTAGTTAACTTAAAACATAGAGAGAATATAAAGATGGAAACATTACAACAAGTTATCGCCGCTTTTAGTTCTGCCTGGCAACAAGCTGATGTGCTGTTTTTAGTTGGCTTTGGCCTGCTGTTTCTGACCGTATGGTTTTTACCCAGTTTGCTGGCACTGCTGTTTAACCGCCAGCACGCCGGTAAAATTGCCCTGCTTAATATCCCGGCAGGAATGTCCTGGATAGCATGGGCCGCGCTATGCGTTTGGGCTGTCACCGGTAAGCTGGGTGATAAACTGGCCGCTAAAGCCCGCTTAAAACCGGTTGGATAGCAAGTAACCCGTTACATTGCTAGTTACATCCTATTTGTTTAGCATCAACAGCAGCTTTGGGTTATTCAGCTGCTGTTGCATATACAATTTAATAAAGCCGGCCTACCTACCGCACGAACCATAAGCTTCCTTAGCCTGATAAAGGCAATAACCAAATTATTGGGAAAACTCCTGCGCCTGCGTTATAGTGATAACCTATAAATAACTATAAAAATCATAATTATAAGTTAAATTATCAATAACCGTATCATGTACATTTAGGCAATCAAAAGCGTAGGAAACAATCAGGAGAGCCAGATAGAGATGAATTTTACAAAAGTATTACTGATTACCTCTCTGTTTTTATCAACAGCCTGCTACAGCAATTGTGATACCCCAGATAACGATAAAATATATGCACCGCTTAAACTTTCTGATACCCAATTTATCGTATTCAGGAAGAGCACTTTACCCGATGCATATTCACCAACGCATGAGTATCAGATATCTGTTGGCGTATTCAGCTGTACCACAAATAAATTTGAAGAATTCGATAAGCTACCTTATTTAGCCACTCCGGGTAAGGTAGAAACCGCTTTCCTTACTAATGCAGAATCCGATAGCGAAGAGCTCTTTTTTGTTGTACACCGTGCTGAAGTCAGTAATGCTGCCACCGGTGTAAATTATGCCACTGACTATTACAACGTCCGTGTATACAAAAGCAACGGCGATCTTTTTATTACAGACAATACACTGAATAAATTCTTTAGTGCAGGCGGAGATATCTTCGAAAATGACTTCGACAACATTGTTTATACATTCCCCTACAAAAATAAAGCCAGCATCAGCAGAATCACCAATACAGAAGACTATAAAGCGCTAATGCAGGGAACAACGCTGGCAAAAAATATCGCTCGCAAAGCTTATCTGCATGACGAACCTCTGCAAAGCGAAAAAACTAAAAGGTATTTAATCAAAGATGATGCAATTAACCTTTATTCACACACAGCCGGCTGGTGTCTGGTGGGATATCAAAATCCACGTCATGGAGAAATAAAGGGGTGGGTAAATTGTGAATATATCAGCGATCTTTTTAGCCATGACTAAATGCCACAGTCTAATGCTGCCATTTACATGAAAACATGACTAAACCTGACACAGGCAATAAAACCAGCGGCGTTCTTGCTAGAATCGTAGTACTTACTACCATAACCAGCAAAATTAAGTATTTACCATGCAAGAGCTGATTTATCTACGCCACTACCCTGACAGCCTGCAACAGCAAGTGCGCCAGTTATTGCAACAAGATAAACTGGAAAATACTCTACAGCGACGCTACCCCACTGCGCAGCATAATATTCAAACCGATAGTGCTTTATATGAATTTACGCAGGAACTGAAGCGGCAATGGATGCGCAGTAGCGAGCCGGTAAGCAAAGTGATATTCGACCCTAAAATCCATATTATTAACAATGCACTGGGCACTCATACCCAAATCAGCCGGGTACAAGGCGGCAAGCTGAAAAGTAAGAATGAGATCAGAATAGCCGTCTTATTAAAGCAACTGCCGCAACCATTACTGCATATGGTAGTGGTACACGAATTAGCCCACCTGCGGGAAAAAGATCATAACAAAGCGTTTTATAAACTATGCCAGCATATGCTGCCGGATTATCATCAACTGGAACTGGATTTACGGCTATATCTTACTTTGCTTGAGCACCGTAATGAAAAAGCCATCTGATATACAGCTTCGGTTTTATTTATGCAGTTAAAAGCTAACAGCTACCCCGCAACAACAGTTTAAGTTCAACCAGTTCCCAATAAATCCATATATGACAGCAGGGTCAAGGCCTGCACAGATGTCACTCTAACACGATTATTGGCTCCCGTGGTTCAACTCAAACTCCATCGTGCTAAGCCAAATGGCAGTACGAGTAATTTCCTGATTACCAAACAGCAACACAACATTAATAGCAGTGTGCCCCAATAATGTAGGGAATATAAGGCTTAAAAAGGCCAAACATCATAGCGCCAAAGTCAAAACCAGCTGCTGGCTGTAGCTTGTGTCAGTGTGTACTTTCGGTTGTGTGCTCAGTGTAGGCTTGGTGATTGCCACGGCAGCGTTATATTTTTCTCAGTAGTTACTACCGGTTTAGCTGGAATATTGGTGAGTACCAGATCTTTTACCGGTGCCGATATCGAGTTTTGGCAGTGGTTATCAAATTCACGCTTCGTGCTTTGGTAGTTATGGCTGTTTGGCTGAGTTGAAAATTGCCCCATCTGGTGCGGCAGCAACAAACACGCCTCTTCGGTGTATTGCTTTTGGCCAAAGGCCAGCGAGGAGAGTATTATTAACGGTAAAGTAAAACGCATCCAGCGCATAAGGCATCCCTGACCACTACATGCGCTAGCAAGGGAAGGAGTAAACGGTAAGAAGCTTATGCCTGAGTGCTTACCAATACTCAATTTTAAAGCCTGACTCCGAAGGCTTTTAAAACTATCATGATATCACTGCCACTGACCACATCGATTCCCCCACTGGGGTCTCCTCAAACTCCGACCTCATTTTCAGTAACGATTCAAATTTTGTGTATTGACTAACTATCCATTTCAGGTAAATCTACTTAAAGTTAAAATTTAACACCTTAAAAAATTATTTACCCCACTTAGTTAACAACGCTTATTCTTAAGGGACTTCAATGATAAACATTATTCATCTTTCTGATATACATTTCAGTGAAAGCCTACCCGAGCAGATTTCTCTTACATTAAATGAATTGGAAAATGACCTCTCGAATCAAACAGGGGTTAGTGATACCAATGTTTTAGTAATTTCTGGAGACATAGTTAAGGCAGGTAGCTCAGAAGAGCAATTCCGAGAGTTTTCTAAATATCTAGATAAATTAAAAACAAAAATTAGAATAAAAAAATTAATTGTTTGCGCAGGAAATCATGATATATGCACAAAAACGATACAAAGCAAACAGGTCATTCATGAAGCTTTGGTATCAAGCGTTAGCAATGAACAAGAGTTCATTGAAATAATAAAAAACGAAAAAGTTTTCAAAGAAAAACACAATAACTTTATAGAATTCATAAACTCCAATACAGATTTAAAAATCAACGACACTGACATTACAGGATATTTTGAAGAAATATCTGAGATTGGATTTTTTTGTCTAAATACTTCGGTTTTCTCAAGCGGAGGCCTTAAACCACACAATGGAAAATACTCAGACAAGGGCAGATTATGCATTGATACGAGAACTATATATTCATGGCTAAATAAAACAGCAAGCAAACTAAAAGTATTAATTATGCATCATCCACTAGACTGGTTATCAGAATGGTCTAGAGAAGAATTAAATAAAATCATAAAGAAGCATTTTGATTTAATTATGCACGGCCACATACATGAACAAGACTCCCTACAAAATTTAAATAACAATAAAAATAGTGTGTTACTATCAGCTCCGCCACTTTTCACCTCAAAACACGATAAGTTGGGTTACTCGATAGTACGGGTCAACAATAGCGCAGCTATTGAAAAAGTCACTTACCGACAATGGACGAAGCACTACAAATTTGTATCAGGAGTTGACTTCAGCAATAACGACTCAGGTGAGATAGTAATAATTGACCTGCCAACCATCAAACCAAACAGCTTTAACTCATACATTGAGAGCTATTACGACGCAAAGCTCCAATCTGCACTACAAAGTTTTGCTTCACAACCTAAACTTTGGATAACACCTGAGATAAAGAGTACGCCAGAAAATTCAATATCACACAAATCAGAGGAAATTCAAACTCTCGACATAGAGAAATTCATCTTAAATCCAAGAAATATAATTATAAAGTCTCCTCCTCAATTTGGATTGACATGTTTGGCACTTTATTTTTGTAAGGAAGCAGCTAGAAATAAAAAATGTTGGATAAGAATAGATTGTAAGGAAATAAATACAAACAATATAATGCGACACATTGCAGAGATAAAAGCAAAATTTTCAATCTCTGACAACGAAGTTGAAGCAATAGTTATTGATTCGACTTCGTCAATGGGTACAGAGGATAAAGTTCTAAAGCAAGTTAAAAGTCTTTTATCAGATAAACCAATAATAATTATGGAAACTATAGATAGCACATCTGTAGAAATAAAAGCCAATAGACCTTACTTAGGTACAGAGACTTTTTATCTCTGGGCTCTTACCAAAGATAAAATAAGAAAAATTGTTACGCATTACAATACTGAAAAGAATATTGGCGAAGATACTGCTGTAATGAATAGAGTCTCAAATGATTTAGTGGCACTAAATCTTCACAGAACACCAATGAACTGTTTGACTCTATTAAAGGTCCTTGAGTTTGATTTTGACGAAAGCCCTGTTAATAGAACAGAAATGATAAAGAGGATGCTTTTTATTCTATTTAATGTTGAATCGATCCCAAGCTACAAAAGCAAACCAGACTTGAAAGATTGTGAGTATCTTTTGGGAAGGCTTTCTGAAAAAATGCTCATTGAAAACATAACAAGCTTTAGCCGTGAATACTTTATAAATACCTTGAGGAGTTTCTGTAGAGAAAATCTAATTGAGCTAGAGGTTGAGTTAGTCTTTGACATACTTTTAGACAATTACATTTTTGTAAGGGTCAGGAATCAGTTTGGCTATCGATTCTCATATTGGATATATTACTTCGCAGCTCAAAGAATGTACCATAGTGATGAGTTTAAAGATTTTATCTACTCAGGTATGAGGTATGTCAGGTATCCAGAAATAATTGAATTCTACACTGGAATTGATCGGAAGCGAGAAGATGCGCTGGAAGTAATTTTGAATCATCTAAATGCCTCATCAAAGATAGTCGAAGAAAAATGTGGCTTAACATCGGATTTGGATGTTTATGACTTAATGAAATGGAAAATGTCCCCTGAAGTTGCTGACAACATAAAAAACGAACTTTCAGACGAAGTAAAGAGTTCAAACTTACCTACAGAGATAAAAGATCATTACTCTGATCAATTTTATGATCGATATAAACCATACAATCAGAACCCAATGCAAATTCTAGAAGACTATTCAGTGCTAATACTGATGCAAGCAGTTAGAGCTGGGTCACGAGCTTTACGTAACAGTGATTATGTAAATCCTAGTTTAAAAAGAGACCTTTTCAATGCTTTAGTGTCTGCATGGAAGATAATTAACAAGGTTGTTTTAGTAATTGCTCCTGCATTAGCCCAAGACGGAAAGGCGAAAATTGATGGCGCTGGATTTAAGCTTGTGGGTGATTTCGGCCAGAACTACGAAGATAGAGTACAGCATATTATTACAGTAATTCCCTCAAATATCATAGACTGGTATAAGCACGATCTCTTTTCTAAAAAAATGGCTCCTTTAGTTTATGAAATGCTACTAAATTCTGACGATAGTACGATACGACATAAGATCGCCTTGCTTTTACTAAGCGAGAGGCCTAAAGGCTGGAAAGAACAGATAGAACAGTACATTGCAAGTGTGAATAAGAACTCATTCTTTTTATTGGATATATTTCTCACTTTGAGTCATATGTACAGGTACTCATATCTGGATATACAACAGATCAATGACGTCAAGTTTATGATTAAAAAGTCATTAGCGAAACACATTCACGGTATTAACAATCCCGGTTATAAGGCAGTTAATCAGATACCTGATAAAGCGCTTCCCGAACGTAATGTCAGCTGAATACATATCAAAACAACAAAGGCCGCAAATGCGGCCTGTCTAAACAAATAAAAAATTACTTCTTCTTCGCTTTGGCGTTTGGCAGGTCGGTGATTGAACCTTCAAACACTTCTGCTGCTAAACCGATAGACTCGTTCAGCGTTGGGTGAGCGTGAATAGTCAGAGCGATATCTTCTGCATCGGCGCCCATTTCTACGGCTAAGCAGATTTCGCCCAGCATTTCACCTGCATTGATACCGACAATAGCACCACCCAGTACACGGTGAGTTTCTTTATCGAAAATCAGCTTGGTGAAGCCTTCGGT
>CAZXTH010000188.1:0-6644 GCA_964643585.1 uncultured Pseudoalteromonadaceae bacterium | reverse complement strand
CTTAAAGCAAGCGCGTGGCATCGCGACATCTATCAATAATATTACCGAAGGTACCGTGATTGATTTCAATCTGGGGTATATCAAGGTATTACGTGGCGATCACGATACCGGGCTGGCGGAAATGCGTAGTGCTGCTGAAGTCTTTGCCACTTTTGCTCCGGCCAGCCAGACAGCACAAATACAGGGGCTACTGGCCGATGCTTACCAAGCCGCCGGGCGTTATCAGTTACAGGCCCAGGCGTTAAAGGAACAACAGCGGCTTAAAGATGAATTCTTTCAGTCAGAGCGGGATAAAGTATTCAGCGAACTGCAAATACGGTATCAGGCACAGGAAAATGCACTACAAATTAAATTGCTGGAGCAACAAACAGAATTACAGCGTCAGGAGCTGGACAACCGCAAGTTAAGCCAACGCCTGATCCTGCTGGCTATTTTGCTGGTACTGGTGATTGCCGCGCTGTTATTTTTTGCGTATGTCAGCAGCCGTAAAGTGAATCAGTTGCTAAGTAAAAACAATGAAATCCTGCAACAGCAATCTTTACATGACCCGCTTACCGGGCTACTTAACCGCCGGGCATTGCAGCAGTTTATGCCAGAAGAACGCCGCAGAATGACCGATCGTCATGCTATCTTTCTGCTCGACGTTGATCACTTTAAACAGATTAATGATGCCGCCGGTCATGCTACCGGCGATGAAATACTGATTACGGTTGCCAAAAGACTGAAAGCGCTGTGCCGTGCTGATGATTTGGTGATCCGTTGGGGCGGCGAAGAGTTTTTGCTGGTACTGCATCACAGCGACCCCGCTACCCTACCGGAGCTGGCAAAGCGGATTCTGTACGATATCGGTGCCCAGCCGCTGCATACTGAAGGTAATCCGGTCAGCGTTACCCTGAGTGGCGGTTATATCAGCCTGCCGGTTAAACACAGTGGGCAACAAACCATCTACTGGGAAACAGCCCTGAAACTGGCAGATCATCTGTTGTATCAGGCAAAAGCCCAGGGACGTAACCGGATTATCGGGCTAGAAGCATTAAATATTGATGATAACCAGCCGCGGCTATCAGACCAGCAGTTGCTGCAATGGCTGACAACAGCGCAATGCACCACGCTGACCATTAGCGGCCCGGTTTAAAATGAGTTACCGATACAACAGGATATTCCGCTAACAGCTATTTGAAGCTTTGAGGTGTTTTTTAGCAGCCGTTCTGACTGTCATTTTCTGCTGGCTCACGCTAATTTGCAATGAACCATAAAAAGCCACCTAACGGTGGCTTTTTATCAGTCAATTAATTCAAACTCATCTTGAAGAGTCAAATTAGATTTACATTCTGCGTTAATTTTTCCTGAAAGTTTGCATAGAAGACGATAGTTATGTGGAGCATCTTCACTAATTTTTTCAACCGAAAGTAATACTGATGTTGGCTTATCTAACAGCATTTTCTTAATATCTGTAGTAAAATATCTAGGACAGTAACCTACAATTTCAGCAGGATTATCTGCCCTCACGACAACAGCTTCACTATCGTATGTATTCTGAACATCCAAACACAAATGCAACATATCCCCATGTTTGAGTTTAGAAACTCGATTACTAGCCATAGTATTTAAATGACTCAGTCCATGTAAAAAGAAAAAGTGCTCAAAATTACCACTATCATCAATATCGATTTTCTTGAACATCTGAAGCTGATCAGTGCTTCGTAGCCCACCTGAACGTGCCAAAATTTCAATTGGCTTTACAGAGTCTCCAATCAACCCTAACCAATTAATAAAACGAGGATATTCAGGTCTTTTGGGGGATAAGAGCCTATTTTTGAATAAGGGAAAAAGTTCTTCTGAAACATAAGTTTCACTAACATCATTCATCCCGCTAAATTTAGTGAACTTTTGTGATTTCAAAGCGCCCTTGGTGTACTTGAAAACATAACCCAATTCGCACTCTTGCAAATTACCTACGACATGCCAGAGCCGAGTATCAGGAGCCTGCCAAGCAACATACACGGAGTTAGTATTAGTCATTCTGTAATAGCCTTTTTCTGTTTTCGATAACCATAAGTGTTGCAAATCTACGAGCGCAATCTGATATGCATAATGAAGGTACTTGGTTAAACACTTCAGCTATCGATTCTTCTGATAAAGCACTCAACTTACCTAGCCAATGGTTCCGAGCTCCATCACGCCCCTCTACGGCATGTTTAAATGCATCTACTGTAAGGAGAGGCTTTCTATCCGTCTTTACCTTAAATAATTCGGAACGAGCTTTCCTCACAAAGGATGGAATCTGACGGTTTATATCTTTCGTAGTAAGTCGTTCGTTACGTTCATAATCTAACATCTCCCGGCCTAAGCTGGCAGCATGATCATATGTTGGACATAAAAATTGCTCACCAGTTTCGTTGTTAAGCATAATCGCCCAATTTTCATGATGGCGATCTTGATTACTGATTAATGCATCAAGCATTAAATAACCACAAAATACATCCGCAGCATTGAGGCCGTCGATGTTGATATCAAAGATGGGAGGTTTTATTGACTCTTTGTCAAGTAAACCTAACACTCTGATGATAGTGTGTTCCCTTACTCGTACTGGCTTTTCGCCAGGTAACAGAGGCCTCGGATAGTCGGATGTTGAGCTATGTAGAACTTCATTACCCATCACCATTCTGAAGCCGATGGGGATTATGTTTTCTGTGACTATACCGAATCTACCATTGAACTTTGCTAAATCATAGTTCGCATGCGGAATATCTAAAAGACGGCAAAACTCAGCTGCACATTTTTCAGACCAATGCTCACCCGTTCCAGCTCTGGAATATTTAAACAATTGGAGGGTCTCTGTATCATCAGCGTAAAAGAACCAAAATTTTTCTTTAGTGCCTAGCTGTTCAAGATCGTTAGCTACAGGGCTAAGTTCCACCAAATCATAAGGCATTAAGCGTCCCTATAAGGATATCCTTTGATGTCGTTATTTTACCCAATTAAACCTAAAAACCCAAGATGCTTAAACTCGCTTACCTTTTAACTGGCTATTTATCCAGTTGTTTATATGCATCATATTTCCCTATTGCTCGTACATCTTCCAGCTCTTCATACAGACAGTCATGTATGAGCTATCCCTACCAGCCATGGCCTTAATCATGCGATTTATGTATTCATTGCTAAAAGACGGTATCCTCTAACTCGTTTTTTCAGATACTCATCAAGGTTTGGCTTATCACTGTTTCGCAATGAAGCCTGTATTATCAGGAACTGCGCGCGAAAAATGTGTGGAAATTCAGCCTAGTCAGTTACCATGAATACGGCCTGTCCGAGCCTGAGAATCTGCTGAAATAGGATTTTTACACCAACGATACGAATAAAATGGTCGGGCAACATCACGAATCTGCATACAGAAGAAAGATGGCTTTATCTGATCATTGTTCTCAATATGGTCGAGTGCTGTTATTTGAGGGACAATGTCATCGCAAATGATGGTGACCCCGGCATGTAATACCTCATTTTTATGATAAAGGTTAAAATTCAGATAAGTGATTTATTCACCCTCTGACAAGACCTGAGCGATACAGCCTCCCTATTGCCTAAATCTGGTAAGAATGGTTCTGATAAATTGGATTGGTTCTATAATGTTGGTTGCAATTTGACATTCCATCTAAATACCATCAATTTCTTCTGCTTTACCAAAAAGATCGTAGCTAGCATAGCGCATAATAACATTAATACGCCCCCCTGAATACTGCGCCCACTATCAGGCATAGCTGCACTGTATTGGTAACATACAAGGTGCTCACCATCCTGTGCTTTTAAATCGTGTAGGCAGGTGGTATTAAGTACCTTTCTATGTACTAAAAAGAATCAATACCCCTGCCAAGGAATAAATGCAGAAAGTTCTCATCTGCCTAGCAAATTCACACCAACTGCATAATATGTGTAATAGTACATTCACGGTATCAGGGTGTTACCGGCGAATAAATCACGCCTAGTTTATCCAGTTCGGTTTCTGCCCGGCCATGCAGGCCGCTGATCTGCCAGTTTGCCGGTGCCTGATAGCTGACACATTCTGAGGTTTGGGTACCGCCGCTGAGTGAACGGTTGTGGTTGGTATCAAAACGGGTGTAGAAAATCCGCTTATCGCCATTACGGGTGCCCTGACACAGGGTGATCTTATTCAGGTATTCACCGTTATTCAGCGTCAACGTATTTAAAGTACCGCCGTTACCGCCATGGTTAAATGACTGCCCACCACTTAGCTGTAAGCCAACCTGATCAACCCGGTTACCGCTGCGCAGGCTCACTTGCGTTACCTGTGGTGAAGCCGGTAACTGGCTGACATGATTAAACGAAATACCGCCCTCGCCGCCAAACTGGTCACTGCTGCGACGGTTGGCCGGTAACTGATAGCTCCAGTCGGCAGATAGCGGCGGATGGTCAGATAATTTCAGCCCGGCCGGGGTTTCGTCATCCTGACGTACCTGATAATCCAGCGGTTGCAGGTTCAGGTAGCCATTATCGCGGTACAGCACTTTATCGACAATTTCGCAGTAAGACGCAGTAATTTTTGGCTCGCAGACCAGTGCCGGATCGCCCAGCGCCGGTATATCGCCATTGCGGTATAAATCGACCCACAAATCCTGAAAACCAATATCCAGCAGCTCGCGGATATTATCGCCGGAGCGGGTATAACGGGTGTTGGTATCGCCCATTACAATCACCGCATTACCGGTAGAATGGGTATTAATATACTGCACCAGCTGGGTAATATTATTGCGCCGAGCTTGCAGGTCGGCGGTTTCAACCTGGGCCTGGGTATGCAGGTTATAAACATCAACATAAACCCCTTCGGCCAGCCGTACCTGGATCAGCGTAAAACCTTTTGGTGTCAGGCAATCGACACCGTTACAGTGATTCCACTTAACGCGCTTAATACTGCTGAACGGCAGATGGCTCATACTGTTAAGCCCACTGCCAAACCCCATGCCGCCGGTCGTTGGCGAACGGTAGCTATGAGTGTTGCAGGTATCGTATAGCGCGGCATGGTAGTTAAAATCTTCCTGCACGTTAACGATGTCATAGTCGTTTACATAACAGCTGATTTGTTCGGTAGCACTTTGCCGGTTGGTTTCCGCGCTGGAAAACCACTCCAGCAAACCAGCAATGTTGTAACTTAAGGTACTGAAATTACCGGAATCCTGAGCCGACACACCACTGCTGGCTGCCAGACAAACTCCGGCTAACGTTAACTTCCACTTCATATCCTTTCTCCGCAATTTGCTTTAGTAATTATCGCGGAAAACCGATTCCCGGCATCAACAGCAACCCCTGCCGGACTACGCTTCAGTTCTCTCGTGATGCCTTGGTGGTATTCCCGTTTGCCTGTTGCATGGCCTTTGCAATAGCCGCCAGATCAGCAGCAGCCGGAAAACCATTATTCGGGCGGCGGTTGTCCGGGTGATACCAACCCGCCCAGCGCGGATCCTGATCGCCCTCTAAACGCCGTTGATACAACACCATTAACTGCTGCTCAGCCTGCTGTAATAGCGCTTGCCCCTGAGCACCCGCCCAGTCTGACGGCGTATGCATTTTTAGCTGTGCCAGTGCTAACAATTGCTGGTTGTATTGCAATAAATCCAGATACAGTTGCAGTGGCAGCTGAATATGATCGTGATAGAACATACTGTTACGCTGCAATAATGCCTGCCCCTGTTGTGCGTAGTGCAGCCCTTGCTGCAATGCCTGAATACGTGGCAGTGTGGCATCCAGCCACGGCAGAATATGCGCTGTGGTTACCTGAAAATGATGGCGCCCCGGTTGCTGTACCGGCTGATCAGCCAGAAAACCGTGCAACACTTTAATTTGCCAGAGAATTTCCACATAACCGGTATGCCCCTGATGGGCCTGATGCAACTGTTGTAGTGCCTGCTGGGCATAAGGTGCGGCAGCTTCGCCAAAATAACGGCTGAGCCATTGGCGATAGAATTGTTCACCGCTAAACGCAGTACCCAGCCGGGCGGATTCGGCATAAGCTTCCAGATTGAGCAGAAATGGCCGGAACGTCTGGCCGTTGACCATCATATAGCGGTCGGCCTGATGCTGCTGGTACATGCGCGTCATTACGTCTTCGACACGTTGCGGATAAGGATCGGCCACATCATGATTCAGCCAGAACCCGGCATGCATATAAGTGCCCATGGCATGGCCTTTTGATGACACAGGTAAGGTTTCAAAATCGCCCCAGCCATCATCAGACCAGGCCACGATAAAATCTTGCGGTGGGTTAAAACGGTCGTTAAACAGTGCCATACCATCGTGGTAACAGGTACAAACTTTCACTGCCTCCGGTTTATATTCATCCAGTAATTTACCCAGGGCAGCAAACACCTGATTAAACACCTCGGCTTTATCTTCGCCACAGCTGCTTTGGTATGCCCAATCCCAGATTTGATGACGTGGCCGCAAACTGAAAATATCAGCCTGTTTAATTGGTGTCTGTTCCAGATAATAGCGCCAGGTATCCAGCCACTGCTGTTGATGCGACGACCAGCAATTTGCTGCATCTTCCGGCAAAGAGCCCAGTTGCCGCCCCATCATCATATCTATTTGCAACAACATGCCTTTGTCGTGGATGTAGTCGATCATCCGCTGCA
>CAZXTH010000187.1:3030-6670 GCA_964643585.1 uncultured Pseudoalteromonadaceae bacterium | reverse complement strand
CAACGGCTGCGTACCGGAGTTGAATTGGAAGATGGTAAAGCCAGTTTCAAGCGTATTAAAGCGTTGCCGGGAGAAGGGCTTAATCGCTGGTTTCATGTTGTGCTGACTGAAGGCCGTAACCGTGAGGTTCGGCGGATGTGGGAAACACAAGGCGTGGTGGTAAGCCGGTTGATGCGGGTTCGTTATGGCGATCTGGTTTTGCCAAAGCATTTGCCTGCTGGTGGTTATGCTGAATATCCACTGGATGAGGTTAATTATCTGCGTTCTATGGTCGGCCTGACACCTGAGACTGAGTCGCTGGTGAAACCGGAGGGCAGGGATGAGCGTCGCCGCCGCATTGCAGGTATGAAACGGGCGGTGCGCAAACATCAGATAGCTGAACGCAGTGCCCCACGCAAAGAAGTTAAAGAGCCGAAGACTGAATCTGGAAAAACCAAGCCTGAGAAAGCCAGAACTCGAAAGGCAGTACCGGAAAGGACAGGTAACGGTCCGGAGAAAAAAAACCGGCGATAACCCTAATGCCGAGCAGTTAAGGTGATGCATCCATCAGCTTACTCACGCTAACACGCCGTAAACCCTTCCATGGGGGCTCGATTCCGCCCGTCCAGGGCTCCAACGGTTAGCTTAGAGTAAGCTGATTCCTGCTTAAGTGAACGGCATTAGGCGATAACCCGGAGATACTGACAAGAGCAGCAATAGCTGCTCTTTTGTTTTACAGGATTCAGGAGTCTTTATGCTACATATTGCTGTTGTATGGCACTCTGCAACGGGGACAACAACCAAGCTGGCTCAGGCTGTGATTGAGGGCATTTCTGAGCTGAAAGGTGTTAAAGTTAGTCCGGTTGAAATTAAAGGATCTGATATTGCTCAAGGGCGCTATCGTAATACCCGGTTGCTTGATGTGCTGGATGATGCAGATGCGGTAATTTTTGGTTCTCCGACCTTTATGGGGTCGGTTTCTGCGCAATTTAAAGCGTTTGCAGATGCCAGCAGTGATAAATGGGCCGATAAAGCATGGGCAGATAAGCTGGCTGCTGGTTTTACTGTAGGGTCAAATCTGAGTGGAGATCAGCTACATACGATTCAGTACCTGCAGGTTTTTGCTAATCAGCATGGTATGTTATGGGTGAGTCTGGATTTACCGGGAGGTTATGATGCTGAAAACCGTAACCGGCTTGGAGCGCAATCTGGTCTGATTACGCATTCAGCTGACGGAGAATTACATTCTTCAGATTTTATTACTGCCCGCTATCTGGGACAGCGTGTTGCAAAGCTTGCTCAGCGTCTGGTACCAGCAGATTAGCGTACTTTACTTTGTCTGATCATTTTATACAGCAGCTCGGGGGACAGCCGTGATATAAAAGCTGCCAGCTTTTCTTTAAAGCCCCCGATAACGATGTAGTTTTTACCCTGGAGCAGAGCTTTGGCCGTTTTCTCCGCAAATGCTGTGGCTGTCATAGCATTTGCCTGTGCATCATCCATAGTTCCTAGTACGCTGCCGTCGCCGGTAAGGGCATTGCGGGATACATCCGTTTTAACAAAGCCCGGAAATACGGTAGCCACTCTAAGCCCTTTATCATACAACTCTGCCCGTAGTGCATTAGCCCACAAATGCAGCGCAGCTTTGGCAGCAGAATAACTTCCCCGGTATTGGGTGCCAACCAAACCTGCCACGCTGGAAACAAATACCACATGGCCGTTGCCACCAGCCAGCAGCATCGGCAGAGCCTGACGGGTTAAGGAGACCTGAGCAAAGTAATCTACTTCAAACAGTTTGCGATCTGTTTCTGTAGTGGTCTCCAGAATCAGTGCACGCTGGCTGATACCGGCATTGTTGATCAGCCAGTCCAGTTTACCGGTAGTGGCCCGGATGTGTTCTATCGCGACAGATATGGCATTAGTGTCAGTGATATCTAGTGGCAGCAGCAGATGCTGTTCCGGGTTATGCAGTGATGCCCGCACCCGTTCCAGCTCAGACTGACTGCGGGCGCTGAGCACAAGCCTGGCACCTCTGGAAGCAAATTCTCTGGCTAGTGCTTCGCCAATACCTCCGGATGCCCCGGTGATCCAGATAACCTGATCCTTTACTGTTGCTGCCATAGAATATCTCCGGGTTTACCTGCTAAAGCCTTATTGGTAACCATCAGGGTTAGACGATTGCCAGTGCCAGCTGTCGCGTACCATATCTTCCAGTGTTTTTGTGGCTTGCCAGCCAAGTAATTGTCTGGCTTTGGATGCTTCAGCATAGCAAACGGCAATATCTCCCGGTCTGCGTGGTGCAATCTGGTAAGGGAGATCGGTTTTATTAACTTTACTGAAAGCATTTACCATATCCAGCACACTATAGCCGGTACCTGTGCCCAGATTAATCGCTTCAATGCCACGGTGTTTTTCCAGATATTGCAGTGCTTTTAAATGACCATCAGCCAGATCGGTAACGTGAATATAATCACGAACACCCGTGCCATCGGCTGTAGGATAATCGTTACCAAAAACACTGAGTTTGTCGCGCTTGCCTACTGCAACCTGAGAAATAAAAGGCATCAGGTTGTTTGGTATACCATTAGGGTCTTCGCCAATCCGTCCGCTACTGTCAGCGCCTACCGGGTTAAAGTAACGCAGCAGTGCAATTGACCAGTCTGATTCGGCTTTGTGTAGATCTTCCAGAATATGTTCGATCATCAGTTTGCTCTGACCATAAGGATTGGTTGCCGAGCGTGGAGATGTTTCTGGAATCGGGATTTGAGTTGCTTCACCATAAACGGTGGCAGATGAACTGAAAACCAGCCGTTTTATGTTGAACTGTTGCATTACCCGGCACAAAGTAACTGTGCCGGCAACGTTATTATCGTAATAGTGCAGTGGCTTCTGGGTTGATTCGCCAACGGCTTTAAGCCCGGCAAAGTGTATAACCGCTGAGACAGGATACTGGCTGAAAACCTGCGCCAGGGCTTTTTCATCACGGATATCACCTTTTATGCTGATCAGTTTTTTACCGGTTAGTTGCTGTACCCGGTTGAGTGCTTCTTCAGAGCTGTTAGAGAAGTTATCGAAGCTGATAATCTGGTAGCCTGCATTAAGCAGTGCAAGGGCTGTGTGGCTGCCGATATAACCGGCGCCGCCGGTTAGCAAAATAGTGCTCATGATGCGGTCCTGTATCAGGGTAAGACTTTTTTAAAGGGTTTTACGGTACTGCGTGCATAAACACCGGCAGCCAGGTAGGGATCTTCATTTGCCCATTTTTGTGCACAATCCTGGCAAGCAAACTCTGCCACGACCAGAGAACCTGTAAATCCGGCTTCACCCGGGTCATTGCTGTCAATTGCCGGCAGGGGCCCGGCCAGTAATAGTCTGCCTTCGCTTTTTAGCTGTTCCAGTCGTGCCAGGTGGGCAGGGCGTGCCTGGAGGCGCTTTGGCAGGCTATCAGGAACATCTTCAGAATAAATCATATACCACATTGTAAAATCCTTTAAATACCTTGCGAATACGGGGTTTACCTTAGCAGATCGCCATCCTGAAACCAATGTGATTAAACGCATAGAATGCCTGTGCTACTAGGATTTCTGAAGTGTGCCTGTTAGCATGCTGTCGTCACAAGAAAAACAACTCTAAAAAGAACTATATTCAGGGAGTCATTTAA
>CAZXTH010000187.1:0-3020 GCA_964643585.1 uncultured Pseudoalteromonadaceae bacterium | reverse complement strand
GGCGGTTAAACGTGAACAGTTCAGCTCCAGCATTGGGTTTATCCTTGCCGCGGCTGGTTCAGCAGTGGGGATCGGTAATCTGGTCGCTTTTCCGGTTTCAGCCACTAAAAACGGTGGTGCAGCCTTTCTGCTGATGTATATCATTTTTGTGTTTTTTATCTGTTTGCCAGTGATGCTGGCAGAAATGGGATTAGGCCGGAATACCCGTAAAAATCCTCTGGGAGCATACAGTGCTATAGGTCAGCATCCTGCATGGCGGATTGTTGGCTGGATGTCAGTGATTACACCTTTTATGATTGGTGTGTTTTATCTGGTCATTACGGTGTGGATTTTTGGCTATCTTGCCAAGCTGATGATGGGGCAACTGGAGTTTCTTGCGAATCCTGACAGCTTTTCGGTGTTTATTAACAGTAATGAACTGTTTATCTATATGGCAATTGTGGTGGGTTTAACTTACCTGATCCTGCAAGGCGGAGTTAAAGGTGGCATTGAAAAATCAGCCCGTTATCTGATGCCGATGCTGTTTATTATGCTGTTGATTCTGGTTGCTTATGTTCTGACACTAGATAATGCCATGTTAGGCGCCAAATTTTTCCTGATCCCAGATTTTTCTAAAATTACGGGCCCGGTTCTAAACGGTGCGTTGTCGCAGGCTTTCTTTTCGTTGTCGCTGGCGATGGGTATTTTAATTACCTATGGTTCTTATATTCAGAAATCTAACAATATTCTGCATGGCAGTAAGATGGTTGCCATTATGTCTATTGTTGTTGCTGCCTGTTCTGGCCTGCTGATTCTGCCTGCTATTTTCTCTTTTAATCCGGCGACTGATCCTGCTGATTTGTCTGAGTCCAGTATTGGTTTAATTTTTATGTTTCTACCAAAAATCTTCCTGGCATTGCAGAGTGATATTGGTTATTTCGGCGCTTCTTTTGTGGCTGCATTTTTCTTCCTGCTGGTCTTTTTTGCTGCTATTACATCACTGGTGTCGATTATTGAAGTGCCGGTAGCCAGCCTGATGGACAGTAAAGGTGTAAGTCGTAAAAAATCCCTTTATACCCTGGGAGCCATTACTGTTGTGTTGGCGGTTATTTCGGCATTGTCTTTCGGACGGGTTGGGATATTTACTGAGTTGTTACATTATGGTGGTGCCAGCAAGTCTTTCTTTGATTTATTGATTGATGTGTTTTATGACACTATCCTGCCGCTGAATGGCTTTTTGCTTTGCCTGTTTGTGATTTACCGCTGGAAAAAAGCCAACCTCAATGCAGAGTTGGCTGAAGGGAATGATAGTTATGCCGGCTCCTGGGTACAAAAGTATGTGAATTTTTCGCTGGGGACCTTTATTCCGGTGATTCTGGCAATTATTTTTGTTAATACTGTGGCGACCAAATATTTTGGGGTAAATCTGCTGTTCTGAAAATGACAATGCAGCCTGCTAATAAAAAAGGGTAGCAACGCTACCCTTTTTTAATTGTGCCGATTAGCATGCTATTTTTGCAGCTTTTGCTGCAACTGACTGACAACATCAGCAATGTTAAGCATAAGCTTCTCGCCGGTTCGGCGGTTTTTATATTCTACTTGCTGGTTATCCAGGTTACGCTCACCGATAACAATACTGTGCGGAATACCAATCAGCTCTGCATCAGCAAACATAACACCCGGGCGTTCTTTACGGTCATCAAATAACACTTCTATGCCGGCTGCTGTCAGCTCACGGTACAGACGTTCAGTGGTTTCTTCAATACGCACTGATTTATGCATATTCATCGGGATCAGGGCAACCTGAAACGGGGCAATTGCATCTGGCCAGATGATACCAAATTCATCATTATTCTGTTCAATAGCTGCAGCAACAATGCGGGAAACACCGATACCATAGCAGCCCATGGTCATGATCTGGTGTTTACCTTCTTCACTGAGTACTCCGGCTTTCATGGCCTGGGAGTAGCGATCACCCAGCTGGAAAATATGGCCAACTTCAATACCACGTTTGATTACCAGTTTTCCTGTACCACAAGGACTTGGATCACCTTCTACGATGTTACGCAGATCTGCAATTTGATAACCGGTGATATCACGTTCCCAGTTAGCGCCTGTTAAGTGGTAGCCATCTTTATTGGCGCCACAAATAAAATCAGCCATATGAACAGCACTGCGATCGGCAATAACCGGAATACTCAGGTTTACCGGACCTAAAGAGCCTGGGGTGGCACCGGTAGCTGCCTGAATTTCTTCTTCGCTGGCAAATGTCAGCGGGCTGGCAACTAATGGATGCTTTTCCGCTTTAATTTCATTCAGTTCATGATCACCACGTAGTACCAGCGCCACCAGCGTAACAGGTGCTTTATCGTCGGTTTTTACTGCATGCACCAGCAGAGTTTTGGTGATCCTGCTGATATCCTGTTTCAGTTGTTCAGCGACATCCGCAACAGTTTTGGCACCCGGCGTTGCAATTTCTGTCAGAGGGGCTGTAGCAGTTGGGCGTTGGCCGGCGGGAGCCAGCGCCTCAGCCATTTCAATGTTTGCAGCGTAGTTACTTTCGTCTGAGAATGCGATAGCGTCTTCGCCTGATGCTGCCAGTACATGAAACTCATGCGACATACTGCCACCGATAGCGCCAGTGTCAGCCAATACCGGGCGAAAATCCAGCCCCAGCCGGGTAAAGATACGGCTGTAAGCTTCGTACATGATATCGTAAGTTTGCTGCAGGCTTTCCTGGCCCAGATGGAATGAATAAGCATCTTTCATCAGAAACTCACGTGCACGCATTACGCCGAAACGCGGGCGGCGTTCATCGCGGAACTTGGTCTGGATCTGATACAGATTCAGTGGCAATTGCTTGTAGCTGGTAATTTCACGACGGACAAGATCGGTAATCACTTCTTCATGAGTCGGGCCAAGCACAAAGTCACGGGTATGGCGGTCTTTGAAACGCAATAGCTCTGCGTCCATTTTTTCCCAGCGGCCTGATTCCTGCCACAGTTCAGCAGGCTGAACCATTGGCATTAATACCTCAATAG
>CAZXTH010000186.1:1367-6676 GCA_964643585.1 uncultured Pseudoalteromonadaceae bacterium | reverse complement strand
AACGAATTTGAACAGCTCCGCTGGCCCGAAGGGTGAACTTCATGGATGAAGTTCATAACCCTAGCCCCCAGGGATGGGTTTACGGCGTGTTGGTGTGAACAAGCCGGTTTATACCTTTATCAAAATTATTACTCTTCCAGCGATAATGGCTCGCTCTGAACCTTAAATGCTTCCGCCACTGCCTGAATGCTCGCACCTTGCAGGCTGTCGCCAATGCTGACCAGCACTGCGACTTTGCCCTGTTCGGTCAGTACCGCTTCCGGGTTCAGTACGGCAATATCACCAGTAGTGTTAAAACGAATTTCTTTATCGTGCAGCGGCACCGGATTACCTGCTGCATCCAGCAATTCGGCATACACAAACACCATATCACCAACACTGGCTACCGGCGCGATGCCGCTGCTGTCCAGTGTCAGTTTGATTGCGGCTACGTCACCGGCACTGCTGACGCTATGCTGTGCCACTTGTTTACCACCGATAAAGGCTTTGGCAGTTAGCGTGCCCGGTTTAAATTGCTGCAGATCAAACTCAAACGGCGGATGCGGCAAATGGGTGCTGTAGTTATCGCGCTGCGGTTGCTGGCGGCTGATTAACTGATCGTTATGCCATAGCTCTACTTGTTCAGCATTGCTGAATACCCGTACTTTAGCTGATGAAGATGGCTGCCATTCGCTGGCAATAAACACCATCGGACCTGACTGATAACGGTCAGATTGCTCAGTTGGGCTGCGCTGGCTCTGGAAAAAGTAGTAGCTGTATTTTGGCAGCCGGTACAGGCTCATCACGCCGGAGGCTTCCAGGTCGTCGGCATAGCCACGGTTGTAGTCGAACATCACCCAGTAACCATCGGCAAAAGCCGGTGTGGTCAGGTTGTCGTTATGTGCTTCCTGTACATTACGCGCCTGTTGCAGTAAACGGGCTTCACCATGGCGCAGCAGCTGGCGGCTGGTGCGTTCTTCTTCTTTCAGATCGGCCCAGCTGTCCTGATTAAAACCGGCATTCTGGGCGTAGTATTCCCAGTCGCCGTATTCAGACACATTGTAAGGCTGGGTTGGGGTTTCAAAGTGCATTTGCCGGTGCTGACGCGCTTGCAGGTACAGATCGAAACCATGCTGCCAGCCAGCAGAATAGCTGCCCGGATATTCCTGTTTTACTGTCTGATGCAGTTGTTCAATAAACTCAGCTGGCATTTCGGACTCGTTCAGCGAACATTCCCAGGCCAATACGCTGGCGTGGTTGCGGTCGCGGCGGATCATATCGCGGCAGCTTTGCAGAATTTGCGCCCGGAAAGCCGGTTCGTTAGAGTAATACTGCCAACCCAGTATCGCATCCAGCAGCACCAGCCCTAGCTCATCGGCGGCGTCCATAAAAGCTTTGGAATGCGGGTAATGCGATAAACGCACATAATCGAAACCGGCTTCTTTGATTTTTACCGCATCGCGGTAATCGGCCTGGGCGGAGGTGGCATAACCCACATGCGGGTATTCCTGATGGCGGTTAACGCCGCGCAAAAACAGTTTTTTGCCGTTCAGCCACAGCTGGTGCTGTTCATCAAAATGGAAAGTACGCAGGCCAATACGGGTTTGCTGCTGTTCCAGCAATTTGCCATCGCTGTAAACCAGCGTATGCAACTGGTACAGATGCGGCTGTTGCGGGCTCCATAATAATGGTTCGGCCAGTTGTAACTGCTGTTGCAGATGCTGTTCTGCTCCGGCCGACAGTGGCAGTGTTGAGGAGACTTCAGCCACTTTTTGCTGCTGGTAATACAGTTGCTGTACCACTACGGCATCTTTAGCTTGCAGAGCATGATTTGCCAGCTGGGTTTGCACCTGAATGGTAGCCTGTTGCTCACTTAACTGCGGGTAAGTGACAAAGATACCGCCACCGGCGACCTGATTAGCCAGTATTTCATCGGTAATATGCAGTGGTTCTTTTACCATTAACCGTACATCGCGGTATAAACCGCCATAGGTATTAAAATCCAGCTGTGCCAGTGGTTTAGGGCCGGTGATAGGATTGTCACGGTTATCCAGCCGTACCTGTAACAGGTTATCGCCTGTGTGCAGCGCTTCGCTTAAATCCAGTGTAAATGGCAGATAGCCGCCCAGATGCTCGCCGATTTTATGGCCGTTTAACCACACTTCGGCGTGATTCATGGCGGCTTCAAAGCGGATAAAAATCTTTTTGTCTTGCCAGTCGGCCGGGCGTGTCAGCTTACGCTGATACCAGGCAATGCCCTGCCACTGATCGTTGACGATCATCGGCTCAATACGCGGTGTATGCGGCAAACGTACCGGCGGCCAGTCCTTTGCTTGTACTGAGGTTAATGTGTCGGCTTTTACAAACTGCCAGTCCCGGTTCAGGTTAAGCTCGTGCGCTTTGGCACTCTCAGCTGTAACATTGCCCGGCACTGTGCTGGTCGGTCGCTCGGTAGTACAAGCTGCCAGCAGCAGTATTAGCTGCGCGGCAATCAGGCGGTGTAATAGTCGCTTTAACACTGTTGATTCCTTCTTGTTTTTATCTGATGGTAAACGTTTACCTTTTCAGACAATAAAAACCCGCAGCTAATAGCAGCGGGTTAACTAAAATTGGTTTCTGCAGCGGGCCTTATCACCAGCTCATGAATATGGGCATTACTGTTGCTGTTAAGCATGCCGATTACAGCAGAGGCTACATCGTCAGCCTGCAAATATTGCGGCTTACTGCTGCTGCGAAAATCGGTATCGGTGCCGCCTGGATAAACCGACAACATTTTAACGCCTGTGCCCTGTAGCTCTTTGCGCTGCACTTTGCTGTATGCATCCAACGCCGCTTTACTGGCGGTATAAGCCGCAATACCAGGGTTAGCAAACTGACACACGGTAGACAGCACATTAATTATGCAGCCTTGTCCACGCTGCAGCATGGCAGGCAGTAACAGTTCACTAAACTGTAGCGGCGCATAAAAGTTCAGCTGCATCATTTGCTCCAGCTGTTGCCAGTCTGGCGTAGCTGCCGCAGTACGGCTGGTATTGGCTCCGGCACAATTAATTAAAATATCGGCCGGGCCAAACCGCTGCTGTGCATCATGGCAAAAACGGGCGGTATCTTCACGTACCGTGACATCGAAGTGACGGGCAAAAACCTGGCAACCGGTTGCCAGTTGCTGCTGGGTTTCAGCCAGTTTCTGCGGATTACGCCCGCACAAGCTAAGCCGGTATCCCAGGTGGGATAACTGCACTGCCAGTGCTTTGCCGATGCCGGAGGAGGCGCCACTTAATACGATATGCTGTGTCATGGTAGTTATTAGCGGTGCCTACTTAAACAGCAGGCACCGCCATTCCTGTTACAGCGTTAACTGGAAGCCCAGCAGATAACGGCGGCCCCATTCACGGTAATGTGACGGACGGCTTGGATCGTTATCAAAGTAGCTGAATGACTTCTCGTTAGTCAGGTTTTGTGCCTGCAGCATCACTTTAAAGTTCTCGGTAAACTCGTAGGAGATACTGGCATCAACGGTGGTTTCGGCCCGGGTACGGCTCATTTCCACATCATCCCAGCTACCGACTGAGGTGCTGGCACTGCGGTAATTGGCAGATAACTTAGCGTCCACTCCGGCACGGTAGTACCACAGCGTGAAGCTACCAACATGACGTGATAAGCCACCCAGTGCAAACGGGTTATCCAGCGGTGTCATTTCTTTAATGTTGGTATCGGTCAGGGAGTAGTTGGCGTAAACCCCTAAACCATCCAGCCAGCCTGGCAGCATATCAAATGCCTGCTGGTACATCAGTTCGATACCACGGATCTGGCCGCCGTCGCCGTTCACCGGTCTGGTAAAGCGATAGTTTACGCCTTCGATATTGACCGTTTCACTGGTAACTGCAATATGGTTTTTCAGATCTTTAAAGAATACCGAAGCCGACGCGGCTGTTTTATCGTTCCAGTAATATTCCAGCCCTAAATCCAGCTGATCGGCCACAAACGGGTTCAGCGTTGGATTACCACCTGAACCGGTGTTTTCAGAATCATTACTGGTGTTCAGCGTAAAACCAGAGCGCATTTCAATCAGTGGTGGCCGTGACATCGCACGTGACAGCCCTAAGCGCACTTGTGCCTGATCACTGACGGTAAACACCATATTCAGCGACGGCAGAATTTTGCTGTAACTGTGGTCAACCACTTCAGGTGAAAACTCACCGGTATTTTCAATATACTGGTGGCCGGAAGAGGTTGAACTGGTATGCACATAACGGATACCGACATTACCGGTATAAGGAATGCTGCCAAGATCACCTGACATTTTCAGCATGGCGTAGGCCGCACTGTTGGTTTCTTCCACTTTCCAACTGGCTGCACGATCAGCGCCTTGCTTCTGGTACTGGCTGCGGTCGTCAATACCACCAAAGCCCTGTTGTACTACCGCGTTCCAGTCTTTAAAGCCAATCAGAGTTGGCGCCACAAAATCACCGCCGATAGCATAGTTAAAGGCATAGTCGCTCAAGCCATGATTCGCCAGAGCAGTTTGCTGCCAGCTAATCACATCGTTGTCTTTATTGCGATCAGAATAACGGCCACCAAGCGACAGTGATTCGAATACGCCCCATTCGATACCACGTTCAAAATCCAGCTTAACGCTGACCATTTTGTCGGTCAGATCACGGTCTTTATCTACATCCAGTCTGGAAATAGCGTAATTAGCGGTATCGCTGATGGCATCCGGTGCCCACACTTGCAGCTGTTTGCCAGTATTTAACCAGCTGATATCCTGTGGCGCATCACCGAGGAAAGCCGATTTCACATTGACCCAGCGCGATTTTATACTGGCTTCGGAATAACCGATATCGGCAGAAACAGCCCAGATATCACCTTGCCAGTCAGCTTTCAGGCCGGTACTAATCAGCTCATTCTCCTGAAACCAGGCAGCATTATTCAGTACACCATCAAGCGCGTCATCCCAGGTTAACAAGCTACCGCCAACCAGTTGCTGCGAGCCATTTGGTTTGGTGATTACAACAGGTGCAGATGAAGAGTTGTTATAACTCCAGTTATTAGAACCGCCCCAGTTACCCCAGCCGTCGAACCAGAACTGGTCTTCACGCTCTTCAATATCAAACTGGGAGTAAAACAAGTCATATTTCAGGTTCAGACGGTCAGTCGGTGCCCACTCCAGAATGGTTAATACGCCGGTACGTTCAATATTACCGAACTTGGTGCCCACTTTACCGCCCCACGGTGCGGCTTCGGTAATGCCATCTTCATTAACGTCACCCTGTTCAGCAGGGTTGTTATTGTAAGAGTAGAAAGCCGTTTCACGCTGTACTGATGGC
>CAZXTH010000186.1:0-1357 GCA_964643585.1 uncultured Pseudoalteromonadaceae bacterium | reverse complement strand
CGGTTAGTTGATCAATATAAGCAAAACTGGCTTTTTTACCGGTGCCATCAGCACCCGGAATATCACCAGCCAGCGGGTAATCCATCAGGTTACCACTGACACTGATCAAACGCTGATTGCGGCTTAACGGGCTGACAAAATTCATATTGACCAAACCGGCAATGCCCCCTTCGACATTACTGGCCATCGGGCTTTTATACACTTCCACTGAATTAATCAGCTCTGCCGGGAACTGTTCATAACGTACATCGCGGCTGGGTTCGGCACTGACGATCTCACGGCCATTCATGGTGGCAATATTCAGCCTTGGCCCCAGCCCGCGAATAGATAAGCTGCTGGCATTACCACGGTCCCGCTCGGCGGCAACCCCAGGTAAACGCCCCAGCGCATCGGCAATGGTTACATCCGGTAGTTGGCCCAGATCGTCAGTAGAAATAATTTCTACTGATGATTCTGAATACTTTTTCTGCATAAGAGATTTGCTGAGAGTGGCACCAAAACCACGTACCTGAATTTTCTCTATCTGTAATTCTGCAGCCGGAGGTTGTGCGGGAGTATTTTGCTGTTCGGTAGTTTGTGCAGTTGCTGACTGCATAGCAAAAATTTGCGCTATGGCAACCGCCATAACGGTATATCTGAATTGGCCTGTCATATCCTACCCCTGTGATATAGCTTTGTTTTTTATGCTATTTCTGATAATGGACTGCTGATATCAGGGATGCCGGACAATGTACATTGCTGATGCGGGCGCAACATCACTGATTGCAGTTGCTGCATTTTATACCACTTAAGGAAAACGTTTACCAATATATTTTCACCAAAGGGAAAGCAGCAAAGTTAACATAATGAATAGTAAGGAAATAAAGAAAGAAAGCGATTTCTGAAAATCAGCGATGCTTTACCCATAGTCAAAGGTTATGCAGGTATAGGCATGACAAACGCCAGCATAGTGCTGGCGTAATACATTATGTATGTACAATCTATTACCGTAATTGAAGGTTATACTTTGCGGTTCTGATACACAGAAAAATCAGGTACAGCGCGCTGGTAATCCTGCTGATACAGGCTGGAATGAATAATAAAATCAGCCGTAGCCTGATTACAGGCCACCGGAATATTCCACACCACCGCCAGTCGGATTAATGCTTTTACATCAGGATCATGTGGCTGCGAAGATAATGGATCCCAGAAGAAAATAAGCCAGTCAATTTTTTGCTCAGCAATCAGCGCACCAATTTGCTGATCGCCCCCCAATGGCCCGCTAGCAAGGCAGGTTACGGGCTTTTCCAGTGCTTGCTGCAGCAGTTTACCGGTTGTGCCGGTTGCTACCAGCTCTTTATCTGCAAAAAAAGGCTTA
>CAZXTH010000185.1:5978-6721 GCA_964643585.1 uncultured Pseudoalteromonadaceae bacterium | reverse complement strand
GATGCAGGGAAGTTTTCAGCCTGCAGGTTGTGCAGGTACTGTTGTGCCTCAGTTCTTTGCTGACGGCGGTTATGGGGTGTTAATGCAGACATAGCAAGCTCCGGTTTAAGTATTGAAGTTGCTTGTCCGGAGTCAAAGAGGGCGCAGCAGCGATTTATTACTGTGCGTATACAGAAAAACAGTGAAAATATTCACTGTTTCAATGTGATGTTCCTCTTGTTTCCCTTCGCAGGTACTAACCTGATCAGGTTCCACGGATCCCGCTATTGCGGTCTCAGCCCTTTGGTCTATGACCGGGCACTCCGACAAGATATTAGGCACTACCCGTTAGCGGGAAGTACCTTTTTTAGTATATAAGCAGTAAAAAACAGAAAGCAACCGGATTTATTCAATTTACTCCTGTTTCCTGTAAGGCTGTTATAGCGATTGTGCGTACAAATACAACGCTTTCAGTACTGCCATTTTCTGCTCGTCTGCACTATGCTCATGCGCCAGGTTTTCCAGTTCCAGCCCATATGCATCCATGGTAAGGCTTGGATTATCCAGCCCATGCATCAGTTTTTCCGTTCGGTAGCGCTGCCACTTTTGCTGCTCGGCGTCTGTCAGGCTGGCAGGGTATAAACGGGCTCGGTACAGGAATAGCAGATTATTTAACCGTTCATCAGCGAAGATGGGGGGATCTGCGGCTAATTGCTGCGGAGTCAATTGATGCAGATATTCCGCTTTCTGTTTATCTCCATTAC
>CAZXTH010000185.1:0-5968 GCA_964643585.1 uncultured Pseudoalteromonadaceae bacterium | reverse complement strand
CATGATCTCCGCTGAACAGATCCGTTGCTATCTGCTGAACCTGAAGATTCTGTTGCAGCCACTGCTGATTTTCCATGCAGGCTGAAAGGGATATGCCTAATGCTGTAGCCCGGCTTTCAGTCAGAGTATTTAACGGAGCCAGTACCGGGCATTTATTCAGATGTATCAGCTTTAACCCTGGCCGCTGTTCACCTTCGGCTAAATCGGTGCTACGGCTGTACAGGCGTGTTTTTAACGTATCACTGTCCAGCGAAATCAGTAATTGTGGGTCAGCCTGCAAGTTATAACAGATTACGGCATTTTTATTAACCGGATGCCATGCCAGCGGTACAATCAGGCTGGTACAACCCTGGCTGGCAGGAAATTTTGATGAAACATGTACCAATGGTTTCATACTGGCAACATCAATCAGCTCTGAGACTTTATTTTTACGGCGCAGTTCGAACAGGTAATGGAATAAACGGGGCTGTTTTTCTTTAATCAGTTTTGCCATGGCGATAGTAGCGTATACATCAGACATAGCGTCATGTGCCTGTTGGTGTTCTATGCCATTGGCTTTAGTCAGATGTTCCAGTTTAAAACTGGGATTGCCATTTTCATGCTGTGGCCAGTTAATACCGTCAGGGCGTAAGGCATAGCAGGCCCTTACCATATCAATAATATCCCAGCGGCTGTTACCGTTTTGCCATTCACGGGCATAAGGATCAAAGAAGTTCCGGTATAGACTGTAGCGAGTTATCTCATCATCAAAGCGTAGGTTGTTATAACCGATAACACAGGTACCTGACTCTGCAAAACGGCTGAGGATGCGTTGCATAAACTCATTTTCCGGTAATCCTTTACGCTGGCATAGCTGAGGAGTAATACCAGTAATAAGAGCTGCCTGAGGGTGAGGAAGATAATCATTGGCCAGTTGGCAATACCAGATATCCGGTTCGCTGATAATGTTCAGGTCAAGATCGGTACGAATACCGGCAAATTGTGCCGGGCGGTCACGTTTGGGGTCAGCACCCCAGGTTTCATAATCGTGAAAGTAAAAAGTGCCTTGTTCGCTCACTGCTTTGGCCTTGTTAACGTAGTATTACATATGGTCTTTAGTGTAACAGGCCCGAAGCAGTGGAGTCGATGCTGTCATTGATAACTAACAGATGATGTGTGGGTCATCAATTTCCGTTTGTGCTGATATCGACGCTGATCGTCGGTTGAAGACGAATGCTGGCTGGCTTTTTCCAGATAAAGGCCTGCGAGAGGAACGTTACCCTGGAGGTAGTAGCTTTGTGCTATGCCATAGTAAGCCTCGTGCACACCTGCATTCAGTGATAATGCTTGGCGGTAGTGGCGCAAAGCATCTTCCGGTTGCCGGGGAAGTTGTTCATCACCCAGCATGACATGGTAATAAGGGTTATTACGCCGCTGCATCAGTACTCTTCTTTCCAGTAATTCAGCTTGAGCTATATCCCCGGTATTGCGGTACAGCACTGCCAGATTAGATAGTGTATTTGTTGCTTTAGGGTTCAGGGCAAGGCTGTGCTGGTAGGCTTTTAATGCGTAGTCGGTGAGGCCGCTCGTCCGGTAAAGTACAGCCAGATTAGCCCAACTGACAGCAAATTTAGGATCAGCCTGTGTTGCGGCTTTATAATATTGGTATGCCAGAGGGTAATTCTGGTCTACCTGAGCCTGAGCCGCTTTATTGTTATAAAACATTGCCAATACTGTTGCTTCTGTAATGATGGTAACCGGAAATGACTGCTCCTTGCTGTAAGGGTCAAAGTCGACAACAACATCACGGCTGATATAAGAATAAAGTGCGCTCTGAGAGGTTGAAGCTTTAAGCCTGAGATTGACATGGCCGTTCAGAAAACTCAGACCAGAACGGCTTACCCAGTATTCCGGAATCTGTACATCCTGAAATTCCGCTTGCAGTCCGGCTGCTTTTGCCAGACTGTAAGTCAGAATTGACAAACTAAGGCAGTTTGCCCGGCGTTGATGTAACGTTTCCTGAGCGGTGGTTGTGGCTGAATGCTCGTAGCTAAGGCCTGTATCAGCATAATAGAAAAGGTATTCCAATAATTCCCGGCCACGCTGGTGCATATCTGTTTGTTGGCGACCAACAAATTTACGGACCTCTGCTTCTGTTTCTGCGGGTAACCGAAAAATCTCTTCCGACGTTTCGATTTTTGCTGCCGGGCCGCTGAAATAATGATCTGCATATAATTCCTGCAGGGATTGCTGTTGCCACTGGCTGCTGTGCTGGCAAGCACTCAGGCTGAGTAATATCAGACAAGAAAACAGATAACGCATAACCTGTCTCCCCATTTTCAGGCTATTGTTTGCTGCTAACTATAGTGAAAAGTGTGGAGTTTGCTATCCGGGAGCGTTTTCAGATGAATGTAAAGTGTCAACAAAAGCTGGCAGAAAAAAAGGGCGCCAGAGGAGCGCCCAACGTCAGGTTATCGCAGTGTGTCGTAACACAGATGCAGTGTAACAGCCTGGTTATTAGTGCTTTTGATCTAACGCAAGAAAACAGCGGGACAACAGAACATTATTGCGTTGGAGCAGCTGTTTAAGTAAAAAGAGTGCAATACAACAAAAATATACAGGTGAACAATGCGATATTTACCCTTGCTGTTAGTCATGCTGGCTGGCGGTGTTAAAGCTGAAGTGATTAACAATAACAATCAAAAAGCAGTGCCTGTGGGTATTGCTATTCATGGTGGGGCTGGAACAATCAGCCGTGATCGAATGACGGCTGAGCAACAGCAACAATATGAAAAGGTGCTCAGTGATGCTCTGAATAAGGGATATCTGATTCTGGAACAGGGAGGGAGCAGTCTTGATGCAGTAACGGCTGCAGTGATTGTGCTGGAAGATTCTCCGTTATTTAATGCCGGAAAAGGCGCAGTGTATACCTGGGATGAAAAGCATGAGCTGGACGCTTCTGTGATGGATGGCAGGGATCGTAGCGCTGGCGCTGTAGCCGGGGTGACAAATGTGAAAAACCCGGTATTGCTGGCCAGAGCGGTAATGGAACATTCTCCTCATGTCATGTTGGCAGGGAAAGGCGCTGAACAGTTTGCGGCTGAGCGTAAGCTGGAATTAGTAGATAACAGCTATTTTAATACTGACTTCCGTTACGAAGCGCTTAAAAAAGCAAAGCAAGCGCAACAGAATATACCCCATCAGGCTGCAGTAGATGCTGATCCTGCCTGGAAAATGGGAACTGTTGGTGCTGTGGCAGTAGATAGACAAGGTAACCTGGCCGCTGCAACGTCTACCGGCGGAATGACAGCAAAACGGTATGGCCGTATCGGGGATTCCCCGGTTATTGGTGCTGGTAACTTTGCAGATAACAAGAGTTGTGCTGTATCGGCGACTGGGCACGGAGAGTTTTTTATTCGATATCAGGTGGCTTACGATATTTGTGCCAGAGTGCAGTATCAGGGAAAAACTGCTGCTCAGGCTGCAGAAGAGGTTATCCATGGAGAAATGGCTGCTGCCGGGGGAACGGGGGGCGTGATTGTAGTTGATGCTGCCGGGAATCTGAGTTGGTCATTTAACACTGAAGGGATGTACCGGGCTAAGCGTAGCGAAGGTACCCCGGCAGTGGTTGAGATTTTCCGGGATTAACCGGCAATTTTCCTGATTTCAGCTAACCTTACTGTTAAGAAAAACATTAAAAGCTGAAACTGGAGGATGTAATGAACTTACTCAAAGTCGCTGATTATATGAACCGTTACCCGGTTACATTTTCTGTTGATATGCCGGTAGAGTTGGCGGTAGAGCGATTGATACAAGGGCATCAGTTGGGAGGCCCTGTAGTGTGTGAGCAACGTAAGGTAATAGGGTTTGTTTCAGAGCAGGATTGTCTGGCAAAAATGCTTGATTCAGCCTATCACGATCAGCAGCTTGCTTGCGTTGCTGACGTGATGACAGCAGAAGTACTTACCGTCAAACCCTATGATTGTCTGGTTGATCTGGCACAGACAATGCTGCAACGTAAACCGAAGCTTTATCCGGTAGTGGATGATGACGGTTTTCTGCTGGGACTGATTACCCGCCGTGATGTGTTAATGGCAATAGATAATGAGCTTCACTCCCATTATCAGCAGGCGGGCTAGGGGGCTGGATCTTTACCCTGCTAACTTGATAGCATGTCGCCCTCTTAAGATGAGGGCGTTGTTTTGTCTGAGCCAGTATTGTCTGTTTCTGAGTTATTTTCCCGGATCCCTTCCTGTCTGCTGAAAGATCAGTTCAGGCTCCGTCGTCGTTTAAAGCATGTCCAGGCTGAGCCTGAGCAGCATAAACTGGCTGCCTTGCAGGCTGAAATTGAGCGTTCAGCAGCCCTGCGGCTTCAGCGCGCTGCCAGTGTCCCTGCTATTACCTACCCGGAGCAGCTACCGGTTACCGCAAAACGGGAAGATATTAAGCAGGCTATCAGCAAGCATCAGGTTGTCATTATCGCGGGTGAAACCGGTTCTGGTAAAACGACACAAATTCCGAAGATCTGCCTGGAACTTGGCCGCGGAGTTGCCGGGATGATTGGTCATACGCAGCCGCGGCGCCTTGCTGCCCGTAGTGTTTGTGACCGACTGGCAGAAGAGCTGCAATGCCAGGTAGGGCAACAGGTAGGTTACAAAATCCGTTTTGGGGATAATACTGCGCCTAATACGCATATTAAACTTATGACAGACGGGATTTTACTGGCAGAAATTCAGCAGGATCGCTTTCTTAATCAATACGATACGCTGATTATCGATGAGGCTCACGAACGCAGTCTTAATATTGATTTCCTGCTGGGGTATCTGAAGCAACTGCTATCAAAGCGCCCTGATTTAAAACTGATTATCACTTCTGCGACAATTGATCCTCAGCGGTTCTCACGCCATTTTTTTGATGCACCGGTTATAGAGGTTTCCGGGCGCACTTACCCGGTAGAAGTGCGTTATCGTCCTGTATCTGAGCTGGAAGATAAAGATGCCGATCAGTTACAGGGGATTTTTAATGCAGTAGAAGAACTGTATCAGGAACCGCCGGGAGATATTCTGATTTTCCTGAATGGAGAACGGGAAATCCGGGATACTGCAGATGCGCTGGAAAAACTGAAACTACCCCATACAGAAGTTTTACCCTTGTATGCCAGGCTTAGCGCCGGTGAGCAAAACCGAATCTTCCAGAGCCACAGTGGCCGTCGAATTGTACTGGCAACCAATGTGGCAGAAACGTCTTTAACTGTACCGGGTATCCGTTATGTGATCGATCCTGGTACCGCCCGTCTTTCTCGTTACAGCTATCGTTCCAAGGTACAGCAGTTACCAATAGAGGCGGTTAGCCAGGCCAGTGCTAATCAGCGTAAAGGTCGTTGTGGCCGGGTTGCAGCGGGTATTTGTATCCGGCTGTACAGTGAAGAGGATTTTCTGGGGCGGCCTGAGTTTACAGACCCGGAAATTCTGCGTACCAACTTGGCCTCAGTCATTATGCAAATGCTGGCATTAGGGTTGGGTGATATTGAAGCTTTCCCGTTTCTGGAGCGACCGGATAACCGTTTTATCAACGATGGCCTGCGGCTGCTGGAAGAACTTGGTGCCGTTACGATTGGTCGTGGTAAACAGCGGTTGCAACTGACTGCACTCGGGCAGCAGTTGGCACGGTTACCGATAGATCCCAGACTGGCCAGGATGGTCATAGCCGCAGGGCATACCGGTGCCAGCCGCGAGCTTACCGTACTGGCGGCAGCATTATCCATTCAGGATCCGCGTGAGCGGCCTCTGGATAAGCAGCAAAAAGCTGATGAATGCCATCAGCGCTTTGCTGATCAGGATTCAGATTTTGTCAGTTGGCTGAAACTGTGGGAGTACCTGCAGCAGCAACAGGATGAGCTTAGTAATAATCAATTCCGTCGTTTATGCAGGCAAGAGTTTCTGAATTACCTGCGGGTGCGTGAATGGCAGGATCTTACAGGGCAACTGCA
>CAZXTH010000184.1:0-6730 GCA_964643585.1 uncultured Pseudoalteromonadaceae bacterium | reverse complement strand
ATTGGTTGCCGAAGATGCCGAAGGATTGATAGCAGGCAAAACACCAATAAAAAGCCGTAGTGTCGATGTAGGGCAGGTCGTTTCAGTTGAGCTGAGTGAAGATCTGAAACAAGTTATTGTAAAAGCCCGGATGAAACCGTCAGTCAGCCCGTTGATTAACAATGCCTCACAGTTCTGGGTAGTAAAACCGCAGATTGGGCGGGGAGGAGTCAGTGGCCTGAATACACTGTTATCCGGAGCTTATATAGAACTGCAGCCCGGGGACTCTAATGTGCAGCAACTGGAGCATCCATTGCTGGATACGCCTCCAATCGCCCCTGCTGATGCTCCTGGTGTCAGGGTGATGCTGGATACGGCAGACAGTACCAGCCTGGCTGTCGGAGATCCTGTACTCTACCGTGGATATGAAGTGGGTACAGTAGAGCGCCGTGAGTTTAATATTGAGCAGAGAAGAACACATTATCAGTTATATATCCGGGAGCCGTATAACGCATTGGTGACTGAGAATGTCCGTTTCTGGTCGAGCAGTGGTTTATCACTTGAACTAACCGCTGAAGGCGTCAATGTGAATGTAGGCTCTGCAGCAACCTTATTAAGTGGTGGTGTCAGCTTTGATGTGATGGAAGGCTGGCCTGTTGGTGAGGCTGCAGCGAATGGTGCTGAGTATCAGTTATTTCCTGATAAGCAGAGTATCCTGGAAGGGACCTATAACCAGTTTGTAGAGTATCTGGTGTTTTTTGATGAATCGGTTCGCGGACTAAAATCCGGAGCTCCGGTGGAATATAAAGGTGTACGGGTAGGCACAGTAGCCAGTGTGCCATTCTTCTTTTCGATTGATAAATTATTTGAGGTTTCACTGCAGCAGGGAATTCCGGTATTAATCCGGATTGAAGTCGGGCGCTTATATGAAAAGCTGACACTGGAACAATTACAGCAAGAGTTGGCTAAAGCGGTTTCAAAAGGTATGAGAGCGACCCTGAAAACCGGTAACCTGCTGACAGGTGCATTGTTTATTGATCTGGATGTGATTGATGATGTAAACCCTGATAGCAGACAGCTGGCTATGCTGGAACAACAGAATTTGCTGAGTCAGGAAGCAGGTTATCCGCTTCTGCCGTCAAGCCGGAGCGGGTTAAGCAACATTGAGCAGAAAGTCCTGACAGCGCTGGATAAAATTAATAATCTGCCACTGGATTCGCTATTGGGGCAGGGGCAGCAAACATTAGCTGCAACAGAACGATTGCTGGATAATGTCACTGTAATGCTGCAAAAAATGGAAAATGTACTCAGCCAGCCTGAACTGCAAAGTTTGCCACAGGATATACAGCTGAGTTTGCGTGAAATGCAACGAACTCTGGCTGGTTTAAGCCCAGGCTCGGCAGCCTACGATAATATCAATAGCAACCTGCAATCACTGGATCAGGTGCTGCGTGAACTACAGCCGGTATTGCGATTGCTGAATCAGCAAAGTAATGCCCTGATTTTCAGCGCTCCGGCAGCTGATGATCCTCAACCTCAGAAGGCCAGGCCATGAAATATTTAGCTCCGACCCTGATTGCGTTTGTATTGGCTGGTTGCAGCAGTAAACACCAGCCTGTCAGCTTATATCAGCTGCCATTGCCAGTAACTACGGTGGTATCCGAGCAATCAGAACTGCGACAACACCGGTTGAATATTGAGCCGGTACAGGTTGCCGGATACCTCAATGGAAACGGACTGGTTATGCAATTGTCGGATGTTGAATTGGTTATTGCTCGTCAGCATTTATGGGCAGACTCACTGGATAAGCAGCTACAACGCCAGTTACTCAACCGGTTAAGTCTGTTATTGCCGGATTATCAGGTTAGTACGCTAAGCGCTCCTGAAACGGTAAGCCTGCAGCTGCAAATTGAACGCTTTCATGGAGTGCAGAATGGTAACGCTGTGCTTAGTGGGCGCTACACATTATCCTCCGGCCTGCAACAACAGCAATTACCTTTTCAGTTTACGGTGCCTTTAGCTGAAAGTGGTTATCCGGGGTTGGTTAACGCGCTTGGAAATGGCATACAGCAACTGGCTGAGCAGATTGCCAGCCAGCTGATGCAGTAATGGGATAGAAGTTTTTTAGTAGCAGAACAGGCAGCTTAGTTAGCTGCCTGTTGCCCTTCCTGAGAAGTTTTTCTGGCAAGCATTACACGTTCTTTAGTCTGCAGTTGTACCAGAATTTGTTCTGCCTGCTGAGTAAAGGCCGTTTTTTCCTGTCCGGTCAGTGGATTAGCCTGAGGCAGTTTCACTGTACGCGGGTTACGATGAACACCATCGACTACAAATTCGTAGTGCAGGTGAGCGCCGGTAACCCGGCCTGTTGCACCAAGGCGGCCAATGGTCTGTCCCTGACGTATTCTGTCGCCCTGTTTTACATCGCGACGTGATAAGTGCAGGTATTTGGTTACGATGTTGTTGGCATGCTGAATAAACACATAGTGACCATTCAGGTTATTAAAAGCAGAAGCAACTACACGGCCGTCACCGGCTGCCATAATGGGTGTACCTACTGGTGCAACATAATCAACACCATTGTGTGCTCTTACCGTGCCCAGAACCGGGTGCAGGCGACGAGGATTAAAGTTAGAGCTAACGTACTGAAAGCTTACCGGCGCCCGCAGGAACGCCTGACGCATACTGGCTCCGTTGGGTTTATAGTAATTACCATCAGTATGGCGAACAGCCTGATACAAATGCCCCTGATTCTGGAATTGTGCTGCGATAATCGCACCGTTACCAATAAATTCACCGTCAACGAATTGTGTTTCATATAGCACACTGAAGCTGTCACCGGCACGAATATCCAGACCGAAGTCGATATCCCAGCCAAAAATGCCGGCCAGATTCATAATCTGAGCTTCTGATAAACCCGCTTCAATACCTGCATTCCAGAAACTGCTGCGAATCTCGGCATTGGCAAATTCAGTGCGGCTCTGGACTTCTTTTTTCAGTTCTTCTGCAACAAAATTACCGTCGGTATCGCGGTTAATCCGCAATGTGGTCAGGTTATTCTGGGCAAAGCGGAGCTCCTGCAGACTGCCATCATCTGTAAGGCCAAATTCGACAATTGCTCCCGGGTAAAGCCGGGTCAGGGTTTTAGCCATTGGCAGTTTCAGGATTTCCAGCATGGTTTGCTGGCTGACATTGGCTTTTTTAAACAGACTGGATAATGCATCACCGCGTTTTACTTCTATAGAAGACCATTGCAGATCAATATCTTCTTCCGGCAGGGTATCTAATTGCTGCAGAGCTAATTCTTCTGCGAGATCTTCAGCGCTATAAGGGATTTCCAGGCTATAGCGTTTGCCTATTTCCAGGGCTGAACCTTTATTGCCTTTAGAAGCTGACGCCTGCTCAGAAGGGATCAGTAACAGAATAACAAGAAAAACGGAAACGGCGAGGATGAGAGCCCGGTGTCGGGAAGGAATTTTTGATACCAATCGATGCATAATAATAAGTCTTCAGGCCATGAAACGCATAAAAAGCGAGCATATACCGATTTTTTACCGGATACCAGACTTTTGTGCGTTTTCACTGGCTGAAACATGCTATAGAATGCGTTTTCTTTAACCAGAATAATTGATTACCGGGAGTAAAAAATGGCTGATTGGGAGCAGGCGTTAGCTGAACTGAAACGCGGCTGCGAAGAAATTCTGCTGGAAGAAGAACTGATTGCCAAATTAAAAGAAGGCAAGCCACTGAAAATTAAAGCAGGTTTTGATCCAACAGCACCAGATCTGCACTTGGGGCATACTGTTCTGATTAACAAGCTGCGGGCATTCCAGCAGTTAGGCCACGATGTAATTTTCCTGATTGGGGATTTTACAGGCATGATAGGTGACCCGAGCGGTAAAAACGTTACCCGCAAGCCGCTAAGCCGTGAAGACGTACTGGCTAATGCTGAAACCTATAAAGAACAGGTTTTCAAAATTCTGGATCCGGCAAAAACCCGTGTAGCGTTTAATTCTGAGTGGATGGAAAAGTTAGGCGCAGCCGGGATGATTAAACTGGCTTCGCGTCAGACTGTAGCCCGTATGCTGGAGCGTGACGATTTCAAAAAGCGTTTTGCCAATAATCAATCGATTGCTATTCATGAATTTTTATACCCGCTGGTGCAAGGCTGGGATTCTGTCGCATTACAGTCCGACGTGGAAATGGGCGGTACTGATCAGCGGTTCAACCTGCTTATGGGTCGGGAACTGCAAAAAGATGAAGGTATGCGTCCGCAAACGGTGATGATGGTGCCGTTGCTGGAAGGGCTGGATGGCGTACAGAAGATGTCTAAGTCGCTGGGTAACTATGTTGGTATTACCGATACGCCAAATGACATGTTTGGTAAGCTGATGTCGATTACTGATGATCTGATGTGGCGGTATTTTGATTTGCTGAGCTTCCGCCCGCTGGAAGAGATTAGCGGACTGAAACAGCAGGTAACTGAAGGCAGAAATCCACGCGATGTTAAAATCGAACTGGCAAAAGAAATTATTGCCCGTTTCCATGATGATGCAGCCGCTGAAGCCGCACATCAGGACTTTATTCAGCGCTTCCAGAAAAATGCACTGCCGGACGATATTCCAGAAGTCACGGTCAACTGTGAAGGTGATAGCCTGCCACTGACAAATCTGCTGAAAGATGCGGGTTTAGTGGACAGTACTTCCGAAGCTATCCGTATGATTAAACAAGGTGCGGTTAAACTTAACGGCGAAGATAAAGTTGAAGATACCCGTTTGGAAGTCGCTAAAGGTACTGTGGCGATATACCAGGTAGGTAAGCGTAAATTTGCTAAGGTGACATTAGCCTAAGCATTATCTTTGTCTGCTCAGTCGTATCAGATATGGTTATCTGATACGACGGGCACGAATTACTGCATCTGTGCCTGTTCCGGCCATGGCTCGCGGGCGTTCTTCTGCAACCAGTAATTCCCATTCTGTAGTGTTCAGGGCATGGGTTGCTGCTTCTACAGAAACCTGAACCTGATTTGCAGCTATAGTAGCAGCGCCTGTAATGGGATCAATAGGCTGATGGCCTATCATAAACAGGGTTCCTCCCTTGGTAACACCTTTAGCCATGCGCTTAATCATATCCTCAGGTTGCCCGGCAATATGCACATACAGGCAAACGATAAGATCGTAATGTGCGGGTTCTGGTTCCCAGACTGAAAGATCAGCTTCTTTCCAGTGGATTCGCTCAGCAATGTGCTCACCGGCTGCGTTAGCCATTGACTGGCCGTATGCCAGTGCAGCAGCCGAGAAATCAACAGCGGTAACCTGCCAGCCTTGCAGTGCCAGCCACAAGGTATCTGTACCGTGTCCACAACCAGCATCAAGGGCCCGGCCTGCCGGAATACCTGACAGCTCTGTTACCAGTTGGCCATTTGGCGGGCGATGGGCAAGTACATCACCACGCTCACGTACCGTTTTTGACCAAAGCTGCTCCCAGAATCCCTGATCTAATTTTTTCTCACTCATGCCGTTGGTGCCTTTGTTAGTGACAAAAGATAAGGGTCATTTTGTAGTCTGTGGTATGCCCTGACGAATTAATATCGAAAAGTCTTCTGAACTGATATCAGTGGCAGAGGATAATGCCCGTTCGGTAATCCTGCCTTGTTGTCGTAGTTCTGTAACTGAATGGCCTGCTGCCAGCCCACCGGCATCATACAGATATTCCGGTAAATAGCCTGAGGCTAGTAACCGATAATCAATAGGCAAGCCTTGCACGATACGTTGCACCATTCTGAAGACAATAGTGGTGCAGTTTTCTGTAATAGTATTGTAGAAACGGGGTTTTTGCCTTAGCTGTTCTGCTTCGTCCAGGTACGCCAGAAATAGTGAGCGGATAGCTGGCTGGGGCATATTTACATTGTAAAGATAAACATCTTCACCACGGGCATTGGTGCGGACATACAGAATATCTCGTTCATCTGCAGCAATCAGACTGGTTTCAAACTGTTTGAAAAAACCACCGATAGCCGAAAAGCTTTCACCCTGTTCTTTACGGATCTCGATAGAAAAGGTCAGATAGCGGCCATCACTGAAACCAAAAGAAACCAGTGTATGGGCAATTGCCGGTCCCATCCAGTAAGAGAGGGCCATATCAACACTTTGTAATGTTGCTAAATCGTATTGCCTGGTTTCCCAGTTAACGGTGTAATCCGTTTCTGTGCGCCAGTCGAAATTTCGTACGTTATATAGCGTTACAATATTGCCATTAATGTCACTTGAAGGCATTTGTGCTACATCATCAGCCCATACTCGGTCATGGCTTGGAGAAACCATAAACCAGCCTGCCAACAGTATCAGTAATGCCAGGCTATAAGGTAGCAGGCTTTTGGGTCCATCTTGCCATAACCGCAAACCAGACCAGCCTGAAAGCAGACACCATAACGCAGCAATAACTATTTTTAACGAAGAACTGTGAACGGGGAGCAGATACCAGATAACCAGACAGCCCCATATAGCTATAAAACACAGTAATAGCGATGCTATGCTTTTCAGTACAAGAGTGAGAGGTTTGGGCATAAAAAGACTGAGATGCTAATAAATAAACGCAGAGTATCATTAAAAACATGAAGGAAACAGCGGCTCATGATAAGAGCCGCTGTTGTAAGTTTAACGAGACAGAGTAACTTGTTGTTTAGTTGCAAGGTCAAGCTGAACTAACTGATTCTGCTTGGTGATCAGTACCCTGCGTTCTGGAGTGAATTTTA
>CAZXTH010000183.1:0-6757 GCA_964643585.1 uncultured Pseudoalteromonadaceae bacterium | reverse complement strand
GCGATCCGAAAAAGCCCCGGCAACCACTACCTGCGCACGATGGCGCGGATTACCTTAAAACCATTCCTGGTTTTTCTGTTACCCGCAAAGGCGGAGCTGATGGTGATCCGTTATTTCGGGGTATGGCCGGTTCACGGCTGGGTATTCTGGTTGATGGCGAAAATATCCTGGGAGGTTGCAATAACCGCATGGATACCCCCACAGCCTATATTTACCCGGAATTGCACGACAACGTTACTATTATTAAAGGCCCACAGTCTGTACAACATGGAGCAGGCCATTCTGCAGCAACCATATTGTTTGAACGTAAAACAGAACGCTTTGAACAATCAGGCTACCGGCTGCATGCCAGCGCATTGGGAGCCAGTGCTGGCCGTAACGACCAACTGCTGGATCTGACACTGGGTAACCCTACCGGCTATCTGCTACTTAACGGTAGTCACTCTCAGGCTAATAACTATAAAGACGGTGATGGCAATAAAGTCCACTCGGAATACCAGCGTTACAGTGCCAATATCGCAGCAGGCTGGACACCTGATGACAACAGCCGCCTCGAACTGTCATTTACCCGCAGTGACGGCGAAGCAGCTTATGCCGACAGAGGTATGGATGGAACAAAATTCCTGCGCGAAAGCCTTAATTTACGCGGAGAGAAACGTAATCTGGCCCCCTGGCTGAACGAACTGAAATTCCATATTTTTGATAACAGCGTTGATCATATTATGGATGACCAGCAGCTGCGTCAGCCAGGGATGATGGGGTATGCTAACGTCACCCGCGACACCAGCGGAGGCAGAATCTCTGCAGATTTTACAATATCAGACCACTTCAGCTGGCTGGCCGGAATTGACCAGCAAAAAAATGAGCATGGTTCCCGTTCAGCTCCGCCATCAGGTATTTATGGTGACACAGTGCAGGATGCAGTAATCAGGCAGCAAGGCATATTCTCTGAGCTGACTTACCAGTTAAATACACAGAACACCCTGATTGGCGGTTACCGGCTTGACCAATGGAAAGCTCGCGATCAGCGGGATGCAATTAAAAGCATGATGTCATCGGTGCCGAACCCTACAGCCCAGCAAAACCGTAAAGATAATGTTCACAGTGCGTTTATCCGCTACGAACATGAGATGCAATCTACACCGGCAGTAGTTTATGCCGGTATTGGTCATACCGGGCGCTTTCCTGATTACTGGGAACTAATTGCTAAAGAAAGCCAGCACAGTATCAGTGGCTTCAATATAAAACCAGAAAAAACCACCCAGCTGGATACCGGTGTGCTGTATAAAAATCAGACTACTGAGTTTTCTGCTTCACTGTTCTATAACCATGTCAGCGATTTTATTCTGGTCAACTACACCAGCATGATGAAAGCTAATGGCTTTGTACAAAATATTGATACCAGAAGCTTTGGCGGAGAAATGAGTATTGGCCATAAGCTGAGCCAGCGCTGGAAGATAGATTCTGCCCTGTCATACGTTCATGCCACCAATACCACGGATAATTCTGCCTTGCCACAGATATCACCTTTAGAGTTACGCACAGGCCTGAGCTACAGCACAGACAACTGGTCATTGGGTACACTGGTAAGAATGGTGGACAAACAAAGCCGCTATGACCTGAATAAAGGCAACATTGTCGGCAAGGATCTTGGCCCGTCATCAGGTTTTACAATATTTTCAGTTAATGCCAGCTGGCAGGCAACAGATTCGCTGTTATTTACAGCCGGTGCCGACAACCTGTTCGATAAAACCTATGCCGAGTTTGTCAGTCCGGCAGGACATTCTGGCTGAAAATGCAGCTGACTCTGGGTCAATACTAAGTAATCCCACATGGCTGCTACATAAATGCCATAGCAGACAACTGCACATATACGTTGTCTGCTGCTCGTTTACTGATTACTGAGCAAGCACTGTCGCCTGCCAACTCACAGCCTCCCACTGGCCTGCACGTTTTACAAAGGTGCCGGTATTATAAAAACGTTTAGTGTCCTGCGAAGATTCAGCTACCAATATAAAGGCCACGACGGCAGTATCACCATACTGCACAATCTGCAATTGCTCGCTGCCATAGCGGGTAGTGATTTTCTCTGCTGGCAATAGCCCGGCGGCCTCAACACCTTTCATCAAATCTGTTTTACCAAACCGTTTACCGGCAGAACTGGTATAAATCAGTTCGTCAGCCCAGAAACGGTTATGCACGCTGGCATCATTGCGGGTTGCGCCATCCAGAAATGCTGCCAGTAAACCGGCAAGTTCGGCTTTATCATCAGCATAAACCGCTGACGGGCTAAATAAGCAAGCCGCAGATAACAGCAGCACAACCAGAATACTTTTTTTCATATTCACTCCGTCATTACATGCTGATTCCGCCGTCAATCTCCACTACCCGACCGGTAAAGAAATCATTCTCGAAAATATATTTTGCGGTGTGGGCAATTTCACTGGCTTCACCCAGACGACCTACCGGTTTCATTTTCTCTAAGCGGTCTCTTGCTTCTGGTTTCATTGCATCTGTCATTGCGGTACGGATTACCCCCGGAGCAATGGCGCCCACCCGAATCCCATAACGGCCAAGCTCACGTGCCCAGGTTACCGTCATTGCAACCACACCGGCCTTGGAGGCAGCATAGTTAGTCTGCCCCATATTGCCGTGGCGGGCTACACTGGACATATTAATGATAACCCCTTTGCGGCCACGCTTTACCATTGCAGCAGCGGCTTCGCGCCCGCACAGAAAAACGCCTGTCAGGTTAACATCAATCACCGACTGAAATTGCTGCAATGACATTTTGCTAACCAGCTCACCGTCTTTAACTTTCAGCAGTAAACCATCACGCAGAATACCCGCATTATTAATCAGCCCATCAATGCCGTTAAAATCACTGTCGATTTGCACAAAAGTGGTTTCAACCTCGGTTTCATCTGCCACATTAGCAATATAGGTTCTTACCGTAGTACTGGCTGACAATTCAGCCTGAGCCGCAGTCAGTTGTTCTGAGTTCATATCAATCAGCGCCAGTTTAGCGCCTTCAGCAGCACACATACGGGCCATTTCCAGCCCCAGCCCCTGGGCACCACCGGTGATAACGATGGTTTTGTTTTGTAAGTTCATAGCGTTACCTTAACTTATTTATTCTGCCTGGTTTTATTTGCTCAGTTCAGCACCGGCAGCCTGTAACTTATCAGGCTTTCTCAAACAGCCTAAAAATACTGGAAAAATCCAGTTTGCCATTGCCCGCCCGCTGATGTGTTACATACAGGTTTCGCGCCAGCGCACCCATTGGGGTACTACTGCCACTTTGGGTGGCAGATTCAAGCGCCAGGCCTAAATCCTTTACCATCAAATCAACCATAAAACCGCCCTGATAACCGTTCGACGATGGAACATTCTCCATCACATCCGGACAGGGGTTATACAGCTCCAGCGTCCAGTTGCGGCCAGAGCTTTTCAGCATAATGTCTGACAGTACCTTCGGGTCCAGCCCGTTATCAATTCCCATTTGCAGCGCTTCTGACGTACCCGCCATCAATACACTTAACAGCATATTATTACAGATTTTTGCTACCTGTCCGGCACCAATATCTCCGGCATGGAACAGGTTTTTTCCCATATTAACCAATACGGTTTTTGCCTGTTCAAAATGGCTTGCCTGGCCACCGACAATAAACGTTAAGGTACCCGCTTTAGCACCGCCTACTCCGCCCGATACCGGCGCATCAATAAAGGCAATACCCAGCTCAGCAAGGCCGGCTCCCACTTTACGGGCTGTTTCTGCATCAATGGTAGAACAATCAATCACCAGCGTATTTTTATGCAAAGCTTTTGCAATGCCCTGCGGCCCAAGATACAGCGCCTGAACATGCTTACCGGCCGGCAGCATTGAAACAACAAAATCAGCCTCTGTCACCGCATCAATCGCTGATACAGCAGCTTCAGCACCTCCGGCTACAACCTGTGCCAAAGCCTGAGCAGACAAATCAAATGCCTTTACCTTATGCCCTGCCTTCGCCAGATTGATGGCCATAGGGCCACCCATATTCCCTAATCCGATAAATCCAACTGTTGCCATAATTTTTTCCTTACTGTTCATTACCCAGATCACGTAGCGGGTGTTGTGCTTGTGACCACGGCGAACGGAACAGCTCAGCAACCACATCAGCCGGTACCTGCTCCACAGTGTTATATAACCATTTGGGTTGCTGATCTTTATCAATCAGTAATGCCCTGACGCCTTCGGTAAACTCGCCCAGTTTGCTGCATTGCACACTGAGCCCAAGCTCCAGCCGGAAACAATCTGCCAAAGTACGGCGCTGCCCCAGTTTCAGTAATTCGTAAACAATATGGGCAGTCACCGGGCTACCATAACTCAGTGAGCTTTTAGCCTTACTCAGCCAACTGTCATCACCTGGCATTGTCTGAATAGCGTTAATCGCTTCTGCCAGGCTTTCCTTCTGCGGTAGGCTTTCAATCGTAGCCTGATGTGGCCGTATCTGGCTCAGCGGCATCTGAGTGCGGCATTGTTCTTCCTCTGCCCGCAGCGTGTCACTGAGTTTCTGATGATTAAGGGCCATGGTGTCGCCCCATTTCACTGCCAGTAATTTATCCAGCAATGCACTGCGGCGTTCATGCAGAATAAAATGATCGGCCAGACCAATAAATTTTGCATCGGCCGCATTAATAGAAGCGCCGGTCAGACCAAGAAACAGCCCGCACCCAACCGGCATCCGGTTAAGAAACCAGCTGGCACCGACATCCGGATAAAGACCAATAGCAATTTCAGGCATGGCAATACGACTGCTGGCGGTCACTACACGATGCGAAGCACCAGCCATCAGCCCAAGCCCGCCGCCCATTACAATGCCATTGCCCCATACCAAGACGGGCTTATCAAAGGTGTGGATCTGATAATCAAGCCGGTATTCTTTAGTGAAAAATGCTTCAACGTAAGGATGATACTCACCGGGGCTGCTATTCATGGCCTGATAAAGGTCACGGATATCACCACCAGCACAAAATGCTTTATCACCACTTCCCTGCAACCAAACCATACAAATGGCCGGGTCCTGCTGCCAGACGGCCAGTTGAGGCTGTAACAGCTCAACCATTGGCAAGCTCAATGCGTTAAGTGACTTCTCAGAATTTAAGGTCGCAACACCAATTTTCTTACCATTGTGCGTCACCAGCTCCTGAAACAGCACTACGTTCTGAGATGTTTCGCTCTGAAAGGTTTCCATCAGCCATTTACCCATTGCGGTTTACGTTTTTGCAGAAAAGCTTGCACGCCTTCAACCTGATCCTGAGTATCAAATAAAGCGACAAACAGCTCACGCTCCAGTGGCAAGGCACTGTTGACAGTACCTGTACGGCCTTTCTGAATAAGCTGTTTGCAGGCAGTAACCGCCGAAGGGCTCTGGCCTGCGACTTTGTCAGCCAGTTCCAGAGCAATTTCCAGTGCTTTTCCGGTTGCGGTAAGTTCTTCTGCCAGACCAATTTGCAATGCTTTTTCTGCGTTGATCCGCTCACCGCATAAAATCATTCGCTTTGCCCAGCCTTCGCCTACCAGCCACGCCAGATTCTGGGTGCCGCCGGCACAAGGCAACAATCCGACAGTCGCTTCAGGTAATGCCAATTGTGCCTGCTGTTCAACAATCCGGATATCACAGGCCAGAGCTACCTCCAGCCCTCCTCCCATGGCATAACCGTTAATTGCAGCAATAGACACTCCACGAAACGCGCTCAGTGTTTCAAAGGCTTCACCAAAAATACGCGACATCTCGCTGGCTACGGCTTTATCACCATCAGCAAATAATTTCAGATCAGCTCCGGCTGAAAAAAACTTTTCCCCTTCTCCGGTCAGAACCAAGGCATAAATTTCACGATCATTATTTAACTGGCGAACCGTATCCCGTAACTGTAATAAGGTTTCACGGGTCCAGGTGTTCGCAGGTGGGTTTGACATAGTAATTAATGCGGTATGGCCGCGCTTTTCCAGTTTTAACTGTGCCATATAAAACTCTCCTTCTGGCTGGTACTGACCTGACCAGCATAGCGATAAAAAGCCTGTCCTTGCTACGTTCTGCTGCGGTGTTCTCGAGCTCGTAAAACAGGCTCTCAGGATTACAGAATATTGCCTGCAGCAGCATCTAGCAGGCGGCGGCCAATAATCAACCGCATAATTTCGTTGGTTCCTTCCAGGATTTGATGCACCCGTACATCACGGAAATGGCGCTCAAGCGGGTATTCTTTGATATACCCGTAACCACCATGCAGCTGCAATGCCTGATCGCAAACAGCAAAGCCAACATCGGTAGCAAACCGTTTTGCCATAGCGCAGTAAGCTGTTGCTTCCGGGTCCTGCTGATCAAGCTTAAATGCAGCAAGCCGAACCAATTGCCGTGCAGCCACCAGCTCTGTTGCCATATCTGCCAGCTTAAATTGTAATGCCTGGAATGCAGCCAGCGGTTTACCAAACTGTTCCCGTTCTTGCATATAGCGACGGGCGGTTTCCAGCGCCTGCTGCGCTGTACCCACAGAACAGGTTGCAATATTAATCCGTCCGCCATCCAGGCCCTTCATTGCAAAGCTAAATCCCTGACCTTCAGCTCCCAGCAAATAATGTGCAGGAATACGAACATCTTCAAAGGTTATCAGCCGGGTTGGCTGGGCATTCCAGCCCATTTTTTCTTCTGGCTTGCCGTAAATAACACCTTTGGCATCTGCAGGTACCACAAAAGCCGAAATACCTTTAGGCCCG
>CAZXTH010000182.1:0-6760 GCA_964643585.1 uncultured Pseudoalteromonadaceae bacterium | reverse complement strand
GGTTTATAGAAATCTCTTAGAACAGGAGCGCAAGAAGCCAAGACAAATACAGTACAAAGTATCCCTATTGTGGATAGAGTCCTATTCAAATTAACCTATCTCCTATTGGAACATAACGCCCAAATAAGGGGGGTGGAAACACATGTGCTAAAATTAGGAAAAAAGTGACACAGCTCATGTGTTTACGTCCCAGCAAGCGAAGCGAGTGACTTAATTTGTTTGTAAAGTGACCGCTTCTAGATTTAGTACGTATGATAATTGGCCGAAGCGTCCTGACCTGTGCTCAGCTTCAGCGAGAGTCTCAGGGGCAGACGAACCTGACACACATTTATAAAACCCTAAAAAGCGATAAAATCTCGAGTTTGTTGTTTCTTTGATAAACACAGGAAACGTAGTTTCTGGTTGTGACAATAATAAAGCTGCTTTCTTAGATACTATACCTGCATTACCTGCCTGAATTTCTTGAGGACAATTCGGATTTAACTCGCGATTGAAGCAGCCAGCCAAGATAATTTTGTTTTTCTGAGGGAGGTAAGTTTGTATTTCTCCACCAACTGACCGCTGAATCTCAGTTCTAGTGTAATCCTTGTTTAATTCAAACATTCAGTGAATCCTTAGGTTACTTAACGCTCCGCTAATGTGCGCCGTCTAAGGCGTCACCATTCAGCGGCTTGTTAGGCCGCCACTGCAACTGCAAGCTGTCTGGCCCAACATGCCCAAAATGCCACCGTGATCGTGTATTTGTCGCGGACGGACTTACCATCATAGTTCAGCCTAGCGATCGAGACGGACGCGAAGCCGCCTCGCTCGCTCCCTGAAAGCGGCTTCGCCACCTTCAAGGATGTCACACACCACCTTGCGGATCGCAGCGTCCTCTAGCCCACCCGCTACATAGCTGATCGGTGGCAAACCACCTGAGAGATGCGGACCAGCTTCGGCGACGATGATCTGATCCGCATCGGTGTTGATCACAAGATTGGCGTTGTGTGTCACCATGATGACTTGGCGTTTCGCCTTCGCCGCGATGAACAGCACCACCAGCTCATCGAAGACCGACTTTGGATCGAGATTTTCCTCTGGCTGGTCGATAATCAGCGGTCGGTCGTCGGAATCGTCCAGTGCGAGGTAGAGCAGCAACAGAACGATCCCTCGCGTGCCTGGCGACAACTTGCGGATGTCGACGCCGTCGTAGGAAATCTCATAGCGCACGACAATGTGTTCGGTTCCGAAAAGCCAGTGTGCGAATCGCTTCGACCACGCTCGGAATTCAGTTTGCTGCGTTGGGGAAAATGGCGCATGCGATAAGAGATCTTTGAGGTATTTTCCCATAAAGTCCGTCATGGCAGCCTGAACCTCAGCGGCAGAGCCGGTTTCCCATGCAGGTTTTAGCGAGTCCGTCACGACCGCTATCAACGAGCCGCGCCCATAGAATGGGCCCGCTTTGCGCCGGTCAAGGAGTTCTTCTTCGGCAAACGCACCCCAGGTCTGTACATCTGTAACCCTGCGGACTGAAAAACTCAGCTTCTTGAGCGAGCCCGATGATGAGGACAGGCGCTCCATGAGCGGTGCATACAGGCCAGACAGCGCATTTTGCTCGTTTATGATGGCCTCAAACACGCGGCCATAGGCGTCGTCGCGTTCAGTCTGCAGGTCTTTCCGTCGTGCTGCTGCGCCCTTGGCGTCAGTAAGCCGTGCTTCCAAGGTCTGAAGCGCAGAACTTTCTTGCGCAATCCGCTTTGTAAGCGCTGCGTATTGCTCACGTACTAGCTTATCCGCGCCGAATAGCGCCTCAAGTCGCGCCATCTCTGCTTCGATCAGTGCAAGTGGAAGCATCGCGAGATCTGCGTCATCAGTAATCAGAGCAACATTGGGATCTCCGGGCGGTGGCAGAACACCGGTGAGCTTGCGAGCCTCTCCGTCGGCCCATGCGGTGTAAACAGTGAGGCTCTTGTCGACATCGCCTTTGTAGATCAGTAGAAACTCATCCCACTGATTGGCATTGAGGCCACTGCTGTTGTGTCGCGCCTGGATCTGACGGAGTATTTCAGGCGCACCGGTGGCGCGCATACTGCAAACCTCGTCTTGCAGAGCGACGAAGGTTCGACGCTGATTATTGTAGGCTTGTATCTTGGTCCTTAGCGTCTGCGCCGCCGCGCTGAGCTGGGTGTGCCTTGCGACCTGCGCCTCAGTACCCTTAACCACCAGCTTAGCCTGATCAGCGGTATAGCCAGCAATCAGCTTCTTCTTTTGCTCAACCTGTTTGCTCAGGCTGACCACGAGGCTCTCTTTCTCGAGTTCGGTAGCAATGCGGTCGGAGATGTCAGCGATTGCCTCCGCCTCACGCTCGCGCGCTTGCTGGAAGCGAGCGGTTCGTTGCTCGCGTAGCTCAGTGAAGTCAATCGCCCACTCACGGTCATCCTGCGGGTGGGAATCGAAGATAATGCGCTCGATCTCCTCGACAAGACCATCTGAGACACCTTTGGCTGAACACAGCTCCTCGACGAATTGCTGAGAGAGATATCTTGCTCGAGGGAACGACATATGGCTGTTCGCATCACGACCATCAAGCGCGCGCGTCTCCATCATGCCGCCGCCCCAAGTCAGTGCCGCGGAGGAATCCCCGATCAGCTTGCGTGCGCGAGCAAGGAACGATGGGCTAACGTTCTCGTCAGCTTCCCAGCCAGCAGGAGTTATTGCATCGCAACCGGCGGCAATCACATCGGCCAGAGCCGTCTTCCCGGATCCGCGAGCTCCTATGATGGCAACTAGGCCGGGATTAAGCGGAATATCAGGCGTGGCCGCCCAATCTGCGTTCTCAATGCGTACATGCGAGATAACCTGCGACGGCATTGCCGAACTTGGCGGTTTCTCACCAACATAGGCCCGGCCTTCCGGGTCGATGCAGGCCTGTCGTAGGGCGTCGAATGTCAGTGCACCCTTGATCCACGAGAAGCGATTGTCGACTGGCTGCCCAACGGACGCTTGGTCGTGGGAGTCACTTCCATGGAGACATGGTTTACACCCGTCATAGCGCGAGCGCAGCTCCTCGATACTGACGTTTCGTTGGCCGATCCAGAATTCACGCTGTGCGACACTGCTGGAAAAGATGATGTGGGCGAATTTCTCTATCTCCTGGCGCACGGTCGCGTCTGCGGCCTGACGGACGCCAGAAGTGCCGTCACCGGAACTGCCAGCAACAGCTATCAAAATGTTCTTCTTCGCCCATTCGCTTTCAGTGATAACCTTTCGTAATTGATCGAAGTTGACTTTGAACTGTGTGGCGCCGTGTCGAAGCGCGGCTCCGTCATCCGTAATGGTCGCGTCTGAATGTTTGCCCAGCTTTATCAGTTCCTCGCGCGTGCAGTCGAAGCGGTCGCCAAAAGCATGGAACTGAAGACGTTTGAGGATGCGCTTCACTTCTGAGAGGTGTTCAGGGTCTTCAGGACTGACCAGCAAATGGATGTTCACGAAGCCACTTTTAGCCGCCACATCGAGGCGCAGCTCAATGTTAGGGAAGATTAGAGACACATCGGGCAATCGGCCTGCGCCCTTATGCTTAAGGAATTCCTCGTATGTGTCGGTAACGTAGTAGTCAGTGACCGCGACCACCTCGACCCTCGGCGTTAAGGCTTCGAGTGTCGAAAGGTATGAGCCCCAGGGGTCGGATACACCGAACTGATTGTTGAGGATAGTGCCGGGCGCATGGATATGCGGCTCCCATCTATGCCATTCAGAACCGCGATTGATCACTTACACCCCCAATTATCATTCTTGTTTAACTCACCACGACCCGACTCAATAGAAAAGGCCTAACAATTTAATAAAAGCCACAGTGCCAGCAAGCTGCACCTGCAAGTCGCCTTATTAGTATTTTTAATATGCAGCAACATAGCCAAATAAATAACAACTATCAATATCTTTTAATATACATAAATTAACAATATGAAAAACAAACAGACACTCTGCCTGCTAGTTACGGGGATTTAACTCAGAAAGGACGGACTACTACTGCATAAATTGCGGGAAAAGAACTTTGTTCTTTTAAAACCGAAGCAGATAAAGAGTGACTAAATAACGTTGAGATGCAACAACAAGCAACTTGATGCAATATTGTATTTTTGAGTATGTAACATCCCTTCTCTTAGAAGTATTCAAACAAATCAAGTTAAAGGTTTTTTAAGAAAAGCCGATTAATTGCTACATATCCTTGAGAACCCGATTTAATCATAACGTAATCTACAGCGTTTCCGAGTCAACATCAGCACACAAACCAAACACACTAACAACAAGGAAGTAATATGACTAAAAATATTTTTAGTATCTTTATATCGTGCGTTTTATCACTCAGCACAATGGGAGCTCTGGCTGGCCCTATTTACTTGAATCAATCCAATATCACGGTGTCGGTTGGTGCAGGTACATCCCCAGGAACTTTTAACAACACATTTGATAACGGGCAAACTATTAACAAAGTTATCGACGCCCCATCAGCTGATGCTGAAGAATTCCACACTCAGGCTAGCCATATCTGGTTCACAGCTAACGAAGTCGGAGGCGGCCTTGAGCTGATTTTTGACTTCTTAGTGGAATACGATCTGGCCATACTGCACTTTTGGAACTACACAGCTGAAGCATTTGATGTCGATCAGATTGATTTCACATTTTACAATAGCCTGAATATTGAGGTTGGGGAGTTGTCTGTATTTCCCAGTCTTGGCACTAGCCCAGGTATTACCGCAGAAGATATCTTGCTGGCAGCCCCTCTCAATGTCCAGTATGTCAGCGCATTTCTTACCGGTACAAACCGACAAGTGGACTTTCAGAACATAGGGTTTACTGCACAACTTTCAGAACCTGTACCAGTACCAGAGCCAAGCACTATAATACTGACTGGATTAGGCTTGCTTGGTTTGCGACTAACACGTAAGTCTCGAACAACGTAAATCTTCGATTGGTTGTCATCCCATGCTGATTAGGGATGCCAACCATTCCCCAAAGTGTTGTTATCAGCTATAAAATCTCAACTACAATATGATGTATCTGAGACGATAAACATCAGTTTGAGACATAGCCTTGAACTAAAACCTGCAAGTCGTAGGTATTTAACTCAGAAAAGACTGCTGTATAAAATACGGGAAAAGTATTTTGTTCTTTTAAAGAAGAATAATGTCAGCGAATGTCGATTTACAAACAAAAAAGCCAGGTAATAAACCTGGCTTTTTCAATCAAGCGGATGCTTACTTATCGTTGTGCAGTCGCATATGCGGGAACAGAATAACATCACGGATAGAGGCGGCATCGGCCAGTAGCATCACCAAACGGTCGATACCAATGCCCTGACCAGCTGTTGGTGGCAAACCGTGTTCCAGTGCGGTCACAAAGTCGTCATCATAGAACATCGCTTCATCGTCACCGGCATCTTTTTGTGCAACCTGCTCGCGGAAACGCTCGGCCTGATCTTCGGCATCGTTAAGCTCGCTAAAGCCGTTACCCAGTTCACGGCCACCGATAAAAAACTCAAAGCGGTCAGTAATTTCCGGGTTGTGGTCGTTACGGCGCGCCAGTGGCGACACTTCTGCCGGGTATTCGGTAATAAAAGTAGGATGACGCAGTTTGGTTTCTACCAGTTCGTCGAATACTTCCATCAGAATACGGCCGTGACCATAATTGGCTTTTACTTCAATACCCAGTGTTTTTGCCAGCGCAGCTACAGACTCACGGGTTGCCAGCTGTTCTTTAGTTACTTCCGGGTTGTAATGCAGAATAGATTCGGTTACTGACATCCGCGCAAACGGTTTGCCAAAATCGAATACTTCGCCCTGATACGGCACTTCTGTTGTGCCCAGTACATCCAGCGCCAGGCCACGGAATAACTTTTCAGTTAAATCCATCAGGTCGTTGTAATCGGCATAAGCCCAGTAAAATTCCAGCATGGTAAATTCCGGGTTATGACGGGTTGAAACCCCTTCATTACGGAAATTACGGTTCAGCTCAAATACCTTTTCAAAACCACCCACCACCAGCCGCTTTAAATAAAGCTCTGGGGCAATCCGCAGGAACATTTGCATATCCAGTGCGTTATGGTGTGTTTCAAACGGGCGGGCAGATGCTCCGCCAGGAATGGCCTGCAGCATCGGCGTTTCTACTTCCAGAAAGCCCTCTTCGTTGAAGAATCTGCGAATATAGGCCACGGTTTTGCTGCGGATAAGGAAGGTTTTACGTGATTGCTCGTTAGAGATTAAATCCAGGTAACGCTGGCGGTAACGGGCTTCGTTATCGGTCAGGCCGTGTAATTTATCTGGCAACGGGCGCAAAGCCTTGGTCAGCAAGCGGATATCACTCAGCCATACCGTTAACTCACCAGTCTGGGTTTTAAACAGGTGGCCGGTTGCGCCGATAATGTCACCTAAATCCCACTTTTTGAACTGGTCGTTATAAACGCCTTCCGGCAGGCTGTCACGTGCGACATACAGCTGAATTTTGCCGCCCATATCAGCAATTGTCACAAAACTGGCCTTACCCATAATACGGCGCGTCATAATGCGGCCGCCCAGGCTGACAACAATTTTTTGTTCTTCAAGCTGTTCTTTGCTCAGATGATCGTATTTTGCAATCACCTCTGAAGAAATGCTGTCACGGCGGAAATCATTCGGAAACGCATTTCCCTGCTCACGTAACGCAGCCAGCTTCTGTTTTCGCTCAGCAATCAGTTTGTTTACGTCTTGAATTTCATCTTGTGGTTGCTGTTGGTCAGACATAG
>CAZXTH010000181.1:0-6777 GCA_964643585.1 uncultured Pseudoalteromonadaceae bacterium | reverse complement strand
CCAAACAGGATCAGAATACCAAACGGTAGTTTGCTGCAATCATCCCAGGTCAATACCCGGCTTTTTGCTCCGGTAGGCAGAATAAACAGTGCACAGGCAGCCAGCATCGCAACAATCGCATCCGTTAGCTGAATACCGGTTTTTTCACGGATATAACTGTTAAATACCCAGCCTAAAGCTGCCGAAACGAAAACGCATAGCACCATGATTTCACCACGCTGCATTCTGCCAAGTTCTTTCAGTTTTTCTTTATAGATGCTGCGGCTTTCAAATGCAGGCATTTTGTCCAGTTTGAAATGCACTTTAGCCAGCCAGAACCAGCAAACCAGCAACATTGATACCGCTAGTGGTACACCTACCATCATCCAGTCAAGGAAACCGATTTCAAGCCCATAGTTATCACTCATATAACCTGCGAGTAATACGTTTGGCGGCGTACTGATAATAGTGGATACCCCACCGATACTGGCAGAGTAGGCAATTGCCAGTAATACCGCTTTAGCAAAGTTTTCGCTGTGGCTGGACGTGTTTTGCTGCATGGCAATAATTGATAAACCGATAGGGAGCATCAGTACGGCAGTTGCAGTGTTTGAAATCCACATAGACAGAAAAGCTGTTACAGCCATTAAACCTGCCAGTTGCTGGCTGGGTTTGCTGCCTACAGACATCATGGTCAGCAAGGCAATGCGTTTGTGCAAGTTCCAGCGTTCCATGGCAATCGAAATAGTAAAACCGCCTAAAAACAGAAAGATAACCGGGTTGGCATAAGATGCGGTGACCGCACCGATTTTATCCAGATTAAGTAAAGGTACGATAGGGATGGGGAGTAAGGCTGTGGCGGGAATAGAAACGGCTTCGGTGATCCACCATATCGCCATCCAGCCAGTCATGCCCATAATAAGCCAGGCATGTTCACTCATGCCATCAAACATCGGGTCAGTCAGTAGGGTAAATAAGAAGAAAGCGGGGCCTGCTGCTAATGCAATTGCAGAGGGTAGATTTTTCATTGTTGCTCCTGTTAGCACCTATCTGTTGATTTATATAGATATTAGAGTAGTTGTGCTTTTTATAACAAATACAGTGAGCGCTGGCCTGATATCCAGTAAATATCAGGGCAATGCTCAATACGGTCCGCGCTTCAGGAGCAAGATAGGGGCCAGAATGTAAGTATTTTTTTATTCTTTAAAAAACATAAGCTTACATTTTTTATGAATCTGAATGGATATATTTGTGCGGGATCTCACCCATTATGCTCTGTTGGTTGTCACAATATCCGCCTAAATAACGCTTTATCCTTCGTCAGATTTATCAACAAAATCACGGCGGATAAGTTGGTATTTGGTCATTTTGTCGTAGAGGGTTTTTCTGGCAATACCCAGCTCTGCCATACAGGCTTTAATTGACCCTTTGTGCTGATTCAGAGATTCTTCAAGCAGCATTTTTTCATAGCATTCAACGCGTTGTTGCAGACTCATCACCCCGGTAATACCTTGTTCTGATGAAACACCGGTAATAGCAAAGGCAACATCAGGTCCAAGCAGTACATAACGCTCAGCCAGATTACGTAATTCCCTGACATTACCCGGCCAGTCGTGGGCATGCAGTTGCTGAAGTTTCTGGGCTGAAAGTGGCTGATATTCTTTATGAAAGCGTGCAGAGGCTACCCGGGCAAAATGTTCAAATAATAAGGCCAAATCATCACGCCGTTGCCGAAGTGGCGGAATATTTAACTGAACCATGCTCAGGCGGTAATACAGATCAAGCCGGAAACTGCCGTTTTGCGCCAGTTGCTTTAAATCAGCTTTACTGGCCGCCACAATACGGATATCCACTTCTATTGGTTGATTGGAACCCAGACGGGTAATTCTCCGTTCTTCCAGTACCCGCAATAATTTCACCTGAAGTGAAAGTGGGGTACTTTCAATTTCATCCAGCAACAATGTGCCGCCATTAGCAAACTCAAATTTGCCGATGCGCTTTTTATCTGCGCCGGTATAGGCACCGGCTTCTGCACCAAAGAGCTCGCTTTCTATTAACTGCTCAGGTATTGCTCCGCAGTTAATAGCAACGAAATTATGATTTCTGCGGTTGCTCTGTTCATGCAGATAACGGGCAACAAGTTCTTTACCTGTACCTGTTTCTCCATATAGCAGTACATCTGCGGGGGCATCTATAACCTGCGTTATAAGTTGTCGCAATTGCTGCATTGGTACGCTGTCACCCAAAATCCGCTGGCCTGGTTGTAACTGGCGGGCAACAGCAGCTTTTAGCTGACGGTTTTCCAGGGTTAACCGGCGTTTCTCTATGGCTCTTCGTGCCACTTCAAGCAGGTGAGTATTATCAAACGGTTTTTCAAGAAAGTCGTAAGCACCAGCCTGCATGGCTTTGACTGCCAGTGCCACAGCGCCATATCCAGTAAGGACAACCACTGGCAGATCCGGATCAATTTCTATAATTTTGTCCAGCAACTCCAGGCCGCCCATAGCAGGCATATGAATATCGGTAACAATAATACCAGGCCAGTCAGGCCCTATCTGTTGTAATACTACGGAAGCTTTTGCTGTGGTATTGCAGCTGAATCCTTCCAGCCGGAATAACTGACTGACAGCATCCCGTATTTCCGGTTCGTCATCGATGAACAGGATTTGACAGGATTCAGACAGGTTTTCGGTCATAATACAGGGTCCTTACTTTCAGGCAGAGCAATATAGAGCGGCAGGCTGATGATAAATTCAGCGCCTTGCGGAGGATGGTTTTGTACCCGGATATTGCCGCCAAAAGATTGTACGATGCGACGGGAAATAGAAAGGCCAAGACCAAGGCCATCGCGCTGCTTAGTGGTGAAAAATGCTTCAAATATGCGTTCCAGATGGTGTGGTTCAATACCCGGACCGTTATCCCGGATAGCTATCATCACCTGATTCTGGCTGCTGGTTACTGATATCAGAAAGGCCGGATTGCTCGTGCCAGCTTTGGCCATAGCTTGCAGGCCATTGGTCAGAATATTAACCAGTGCCTGTTCCAGCTGAATGGCATCAGCCAGTACCTGCGGAGACATTTCCGGTAACTGTAGTGTTGTTGTGGCGTTCTGGCTGGCACATTGGTGGGCGACAATAGCCAGTGCATCAGTCAGTAACTGGCTAACTGCAACAGGCTGATTCTTCCCGTTGCTTTTGCGGCTGAAGTCTTTGAACTGTGCCACAATATTACTGAGCCGCTGCATGAGTTGCTGCATGGTTTCAAGATTTTTTCTGGCATCTTCGTAAAGTGCTTTATCAAGCATTTTCAGTGTATTCTGCGTGTAGCTTTGCAGAGCTGTCAGGGGCTGGTTGATTTCGTGATTAATCGATGCAGCCAGATTACCAATAGTTGCCAGTTTAGCTGCCTGCACCAGTTCCTGTTCAGTTTGAGCAAGTGCGGTTTCTGTTTGTTCCCGTTGAGCAATCTGCCGGAGCAGGCGTTGATTGGTTTCTGCCAGTTCCGCTGTACGGTCAATTACCCGTTGTTCAAGCTGTGACTGGTGTTCGAGTAATAATACCAGCCTTCGGGCTCTTTCCCGGCGGAACAGCAAAATCAGAATAACTCCCAGATAAGCCAGGCTACCAAATGCCAGTAGCCACCAGATGGCTGGTTGTTGCTGTTTAGGAGATTGCAGCAGTACCAGTTGCCAGCCAAATTCCGGTAAATTGGTGTAATGGGGAAGTAGTTGTACAGTTTCTTGCCCTAGAGGTAATTGCCATAATGTATAACCCGGGTTAAACCACTCTGGTTTGCTGTGGACATCCAGAGATTCAAGTTTTCGGTTGAGATAGCGTTCCTGCTCCGGTTCAGACAGTTTACCCTGATGGAGTTTTTTGAGCCGCCATTCCGGTTGGTTTGACAGGAATACCTCATCGCTGGCGCCCAGCACCATAAAATGATTACCTGCCAACCCTGCGATAGCTTGTTGCTGTTGTTCAATGGGCTCGAGATCTATTTTAAGCGCAACAGTGGCTTTTATATTGCCGTCAACAGTGACCGGAACACTATAGTAAAAACCCCGCTTATGGCTGGTATGTCCCAGAGCGTAGTACTGCCCGGTTTTACCGGCCAGCGCCATTTTTACATATGGCCTGAAACCAAAGTTTCTGCCAACAAAAGGAAATTCAGCCCGGTAATTACTGCTGGCAATAACCTCTCCGGATGGCAACATCAGATAAAGATCTGACGCGCCGCTAACCAGCTGTAATTCTTCCAGATACTCATTGGCTTGTTGTTGCCAATCCTGAGGCTGTTGTAATAAGCGGTGTATATAGGGTGATTCAGCAACCAGTGTTGCTACCGGTTTAAGCCTTAGTATTTCATATCGTATAAACGCAGCCAGTCTTTCACTCTGGCCTGCAGCCTGTTGTTGCAACTGAGAATAAAGCCAATGCTGGCCGGCGGCATAAAGCATCAGCATAAGCAGCAGGTAACCGGTAACTGCCGGAAGTATTAATCTGAGAGAGCGCATCAGCAGGAACGAATTAGCAGAATATGCTGGTGGTTGCAGTCAGTCCGTATGGTACGGAATATTCTGATGTGGCTGGTCATGTATTGCGCTCGTCGTTGACAGGAGTGAATAGTGTAGGGCGCGGTTTGGCAGGCATCAAGCATTATTACCACTGTTATCAGCACGGTGATAACAGTGGTATCTGAAGTACGGCTACTTAGTATTTTCCTGAGCGCCCTTTGAGGAATGGCTGGCTTGTGTATTCAGTGATACTACACGGGTTTTGCTTATCCGGTGGCGGTAGATTTCCCGCAGATATTTAATCGCTTTTTTTACATTGTCACGGCTTAGCCTGATGTCATTAATGGAGACAAACTTGTCTTTATTATGAATCAGTTCGCGGTACTTTTTCTCGTACATTGGTTTGATGGCATACCAGTTGGTATCTAGGATTTTTGCCGGGTTTTCATATTCGTTAAGCATTTTTTCTACCAGTTGCTCGTCGAATGTTTCAGAACGGATAAACTCCAGTACGGCTTGATCCAGTTGATCATCAAAGCGGTAGTTGTCTTTAGCAAAACAGCGTTTAATAAACGCGACGATCAGAGTCAGAAAATCATCACTGAGGCAGGGGCTCTTCACGATAAGAGTGGTAAGAGATATATTGGCGGAAGCACCGATAACCAGAGCATAGCGTTTCAGTGTAGTGTTAGGGAACAGGTTATTCAGATGCGATTTCAGCCGGTTTAGATCCATATAAGAAAGTTTATAGTCTTTAGGCAGTGAGACAATGGAAACAACAGATGAACAGTTTTTAAAGAAATGCAGGTCGTTAAGCTCACTGGCGTTATAGTTATTTTTGACATAAGAGCCCAACGCTTCGCGGTAGCGATTAGCTTCAATAGGTAACAGACTTATTCCTTCGATAGCCTGAGTCACTTTATTAAAATGAGGTAAATCGATAGAACGGAAAAACAGATCATCAATATTGAGTCCGCCACTGCCTTTATCAAACAGTTTCAGTTTGTCGCTACTGGCTGAGGATTGGCCTGGAATAACGGATTCGGCATAAGCAACAGCAACCGGACCGGCAAGACTCATAAACAGATCGTTGGCATCAAGCCTGATCGTTTCTCCTATATCAATACCTGCACGGCGGAAGTAGTTTTCGTCGTAATCGGTTGTTACTGCTTGTGCAGTCAGGATATTAAAGATCTGCTGGGAGATATACTGATTAGCATATTTTTCCATTGCATTAACGTCGATATGCTGAATGTCTCCACTGTCAGTTTCTTCAGCGTAGCGCATAATATCATTTGATATCAGCATCATGGCATTCCAGGGGCGTATCCGTTGCATCACACTGGCTTCGCTGCCGTCTTCCTGATCAAAGTTATATGAGAAGTCCCATTCTTCCGCCAGATATTTGCATAATAAGCGCCCGGCATTGATATGCAGCGCTTCTGACATTTCCACTCCATGATCGGAAATATTGGGCAAGATACAGATACCACTGGTGAAGATGGGTTCAAACACAAAGGAATGGCCGCGGGTGGCTTCGGTTTCTTCCTGTGGCCTGGTATCAAAAGTTTTACTCATATAGGCATATTGTTGTGCCAGCCCGAATTCTGATGCCATGCCTGAACCGGTTCCGCCACCGGCACTGAAAATATAAAAGTACAGGCGGGATTGATTCGCTTTAATACCGCAGGAATCAATCAGGTAGGAGTGGATAAACTTCCAGTCACTGTTGGCAAAGCGTTGGGTGTCTTTATTCAGGATAATTTTTGCCAGGTATTGGCCAAGAATAGGGGCATTACCGGCACCGCCTGCATGAACTTCGGATAAATCCATAATTTTCATTTTGGTGTAATCATGCAGAAAACCGCTTTTTTCTCCTTTGTGTGAGAAACGGATCCGGCCTTCGATATCTTTATCAAGATCACCCAGCATGACCAGCGGTTCAATCAGAAATACCGGTTTTATCAGTTGCTCTGCAGATAGATTAAGACTGCGTTTGATCCAGCGCATTGGCTGGTATTCCTGCTCTCTGTTCTGTTTTTCTTCATTATTAAATTCTGTCAGATAGAAATTACGTGCGTTATAAACAAGTGACGCAACATCCAGAGCAATGTTGGAACCACAGCGACCAAGGCCAATCAGGCATACTGAAGGGAAGGGTTGTTGTTTAGGTTGCAGATTCTCATGCTCAGCTTGTACTGCCGGGAAAACATTATTGCGCAAAGTATCAAGGTTAGACAGTATTCTGCTTAGGTCCCGTTCGGTGAAATACATATAACGGTCAC
>CAZXTH010000180.1:0-6798 GCA_964643585.1 uncultured Pseudoalteromonadaceae bacterium | reverse complement strand
GCTGCCCGTTTTCCCGGCAAGGTGGCGGTTGTGCATTCGGCCATGAGCGACCCCCAGCGGTGGGCCGGATTGCAAAAGATCCGCAGTGGCGAGGCCAGGATTCTTATCGGGCCCCGCTCGGCGGTTTTCGGGCCGTTCAAGAAGTTGCGCATACTGATTGTCGATGAAGAGCACCGCTTTGGCGTACGTCAGAAAGAAAAAATTAAAGCATTGCGGGCTAATATCGATATTCTGACACTGACAGCCACCCCCATTCCCCGAACCCTGAATATGTCAGTTTCAGGAATGCGTGATTTATCAATTATCGCCACTCCTCCGGCACGGCGGTTGTCTGTAAAAACCTTTGTCAGAGAATATGAAAATGGCTTGATCCGTGAAGCTGTCATGCGGGAAATTCTGCGTGGCGGTCAGGTTTATTACCTCCACAATGATGTTGCCACTATAGAAAAAATGGCTTCTGACCTCGCAGAACTTTTACCTGAAGCGCTGATTGGTGTCGCGCATGGGCAAATGCGGGAACGCGAGCTGGAACGGATTATGTCCGACTTTTACCACCAGCGTTTTAACTTGCTGGTCTGCTCGACCATTATCGAAACCGGTATTGATGTACCGACAGCCAATACCATCATCATTAACCGCGCCGATAACTTTGGTCTGGCGCAGTTGCACCAGTTACGGGGCCGGGTTGGCCGCTCCCACCATCAGGCTTATGCTTACTTGCTGACACCACCACCGAAGCGATTAACCAAAGATGCCGAAAAACGGCTTGAAGCAATCTCCGCACTGGAAGATTTGGGGGCGGGCTTCGCTCTGGCAACACACGATCTGGAAATTCGCGGGGCCGGAGAATTGCTGGGAGATGAGCAAAGCGGCCAGATTGAGTCGGTAGGTTTCAGCCTGTATATGGAAATGCTGGAAGAAGCGGTTACTGCTCTGAAAGAAGGCAGAGAACCCAGCCTTGATGCTATGCTCAGTCAGCAGACTGAAATTGATCTTAAGCTACCGGCATTACTGCCTGAACCTTACATTCCCGACGTGGGACTACGGTTATCTTTCTATAAAAAAATGGCGTCAGCCAGAAGTGGCGCCGAACTGGATGATGTTCAGGTAGAATTGATTGACCGCTTTGGTTTATTACCTGATGCGGCCAAAAATCTGGTAAAACTGTCAGAGCTTAAATTACAGGCTCAGGAGCTCGGGATCAGAAGAATAGAAGCCAGTGCCAAAGGCGGACTGGTAGAGTTCTCGGAGCGGACAAAAGTCGCACCATCCTATATTATTCATCTTATTCAAACCCAGTCCCGGGTATTTAAACTGGAAAACGGGCAGAAACTGCGATTCAGTATTGTAACAGCAGACAATAAGGATCGGCTGAACCTGATAGAAAACATGCTGTCGGACTTTGCCAGAAACAAAGTGGAGAAATCATGAGAAAAATTGTCCTGAGTAGCTTGCTGGCACTGCTGAGCAGCCCGATTGTTAATGCAGCAGATCAACGCTGGTTTGAAATAGAAATGATCGTTTTCAGCCGTACACCTGCAGCCCAGCAACTGGAACAGTTTGATCATCAGGTACGCCCAATCAAGCTAGGACGTAGTTTTGATTTGTTAACGCCTATGTTGCAGCAGGATATCCGTGCTTTACTGACGGAATTACCTGACTGTCAGCCAGAGCAGGATTATCTGGCTGCTCCTGAAGAATACCGGTTCAGGCCTTTCTTTATCAGTTCGCTTTGTATCAGTGAGCCGCAATTACCGGCATGGCAATACAGGAATCTGTTTGAAGAACGGCATTATGTCACTCACCAGCCTTTCCCCGCTCAGTTACCCGTAACAATTACCGGCAACGGGCCACATCGTTCACAACCTTATCTGGCTGATAACTCCGCATTACAACTAACCGCTGAAGCGCGGCAAATTCAGCGCCAGAGTGGCCACAGCCTGTTGCTGCATACCGCATGGCGGCAAGCTCCGGTAACTGAAAGACGGGCAATCCCCAGCCGTTGGTATGCAGGCCGGAATTATTCAACTGATTTTGACTACTGGGCACAACCCAGACATCAGATTCAAACTGATTCAGTGAACCATGAAACGCCTGTTCTGCCTGTACACAGCGAAGGGATACTTACTGATATCGACCAGTTGCTGAATCAGCTAAAAGCCGGCGGCCAGCTGCCCCCATTACCTGAAAGCAAAGACGAGCAGACAACACACTCACAACCTGCCAGCGGTAATGTTCCGGAACAAGTATGGCAACTGGATGGCTTATTTAAATTACACCTGGACCATTATCTTTTTGTAAATACTGAGTTTAATCTGCGCCGACTGAACAGCCAGAACCAACTGGAAAGCATATACAGTAAACAAAGCCGCAGAGTAATCAGTGGCGAATTACATTATCTTGATCACCCATATCTTGGCATTATTCTGCAAATTCGCCGTTACGATCCTGCACAGGAAGATTAGAATATGGTGATATTTATAAGTTAACTTTTTATAAAACGATTGATTAATTGATAAAAAATACATAAGCTATGCGGCACTATTACATTTTCGCACAATTTATTGTGGGTAAGTAACATACTGTTTTTTTATAGTGTGAACATCTACCAAATTTCAGAATCGCAGAGTTAAATGAAAGAACTGACACCAGCACCCGAGTTTTCTGCTCAGCATTATGGCCTTTTAGTTGTTTTACTGGTGCTGGCTGCTGCCGGAAATATAGTACTCAACTGGTTATTTCCGGCTCAGGCTGGTTCTGCCTGGACAGAACTGCTCCCCCCTTTGTTAGGATTGTATTGCCTTATTTTGTTATTCCGCGAATTGGGTATTATCAAACTTCCGGGAATTGCCTACTACTCGGTTCTGATTACACCGTTGTCGGCCATCGGCCTTTATCAGTTTATTATTCACTAAGAACCTGTTTCAGATATCGCGAACGAAGGTTATGCAAGGCAAAAACAGGTTCTAACAAGCTTAACTCCCTCAGGCAGCCAAATTAGGGTATGATATCTGCCTTATTATGACTCCATCTGCCCCGGATTAAGCTTCTTTATGCAATTAATTAAGATCGATAAAACCCGCTACCGTAAGCACCTTAACCGAATTACGCTGGCAAGTATTGCTGCATTAACGCTGCTAAGCCTGGGGATATCCACCCTACTCATACTGCTGTTCTCTGACGGTCAAAGCTCAAATTTCTATCTGAACCTGATTGGTGTTATCTCTGGCTGCGTTATCGTTGCCTTTTTACTGAAAAAGTTCAGAAGCCATGCCTACTTTTCTGAAGTCGCCTATATCTGGGATCTGAAACAGGAACTGAACCTTATCCAGCGTAAAATCCGTCAACTGGACGCTGCCGCAACAGAAAATAATCCCGATGCTTTGCTTATACTGGCTTTCAGTTATGAAGGCTCAGCTTTGATATGGCAACTGGATGATAATACCCTGATGATGTCTGAACTGAATATTGCCAGAAGCAAGCTACAACAACAGGCTGAAGAAGCTGGCCTGCAACTTGATATCAGCCAGTATAAACGTGACTTGCTGAATAAGTTCTGAGACCGGCAATAAGGACACATTATGTCAATCAACTGGTTCCCCGGGCATATGCACAAAGCCCGCAAAGAAATTGCGGAAGTGATGCCACAGGTAGACATCATTATTGAAATGCTCGATGCCCGTATTCCATTTTCCAGCGAAAACCCTCTTGTTCCGGAACTCAGAGGGACTACCCCCTGTATTAAAATACTCAATAAAGCCGATCTGGCAGATCCTCAGCTGACAGCACGCTGGGTTGCTTACTTTGAACAGCAAGCCGCAGTACGGGCCATTCCGGTGAGTCAGCAGCAACCGGAACAGATACGCAGCCTGTTACAGCTATGCAATGATATGCTGCCCCAGCGGAATCTTGATATCCGTGCCGTCAGAGCCATGATCATGGGAATCCCCAACGTTGGAAAATCAACTCTGATTAATACGCTTGCCGGGCGTACCATTGCCAAAACGGGCAACGAAGCAGGTGTAACCAAAGCACAGCAACGTATTAAACTGGATAATAACGTTATCCTGACCGACACTCCGGGCTTTTTATGGCCCAAGCTCAGCCCGCCAACCTGTGGCTACCGACTGGCGGTGACTGGCGCAATAAAAGATACCGTTTTCGATTATGCCGATATAGCACTATTCGCTGCAGATTATTTGTTACAGGCTTATCCGCAAACCGTTATGCAGCGGTTTGGTTTAACAGAGCTACCAGAGAATGACCTGGCTCTGCTGGACGCCATCGGCATTCGTCGTGGAGCCATGCGCAAAGGCGGCATAGTTGATCTGGAAAAAGCCGGTTCAATCCTGATAACCGAGCTACGGGCAGGTAATCTCGGCCCGATAACACTGGAAACCCCTGAAATGGTCAGCCAGGAGCTTATTGACGCGAAAACAGCGGAAGCAGCTAAATCCAAAGAAAAAGCCGAACGGGAAGAAGAACGAAAACGCAAGGCGAAGAGAAAATACCGCTGATTTATAACTCTGCAGTTTCCGTCGTCTGCCAGTGCCACAGCCATTGTTCCAGTTCTGTGGCACTTAAAGGCTGGGAAAAGAGATATCCCTGGGCAACATGATAGCCCTGCTGATACAGAATATGGTACTGAGCATCTTCTTCAATACCTTCAGCTACAACAATGAGTTTCAGACTCTCACCAATACGGATTACCGCTTCACTTAGTGTCTGGCTGATTAAGTCATGCTGTAAATCCTGTACAAAGCTGCGGTCCAGTTTCAATTGCCGGATCGGTAGCCGCCGCAAATAACTCAGACTGGAATAACCGGTGCCAAAATCATCCATCGACAACTGAACTCCCATTTTGTGTACTTGTTCCAGTGTTGCCATCGTACCCGGGTGCGTATCCATCAGTACATTTTCTGTCAGCTCCAGAATAAGATCATCCGGGCTTAATTCACACAACGTTAAAATTTCAGCTATCCGTTGCGGTAAATCCAGATTATGAAAGTTCGTTGGTGACAAATTGACGGAGACAGCAGGAATAGTCAGCCCCTGTCGGCGCCATACAGCCAGTTGTCTGCATGCTTCTCCGATAGCCCATAAACCCAGCTCATTAATCAGGCCACACTCTTCAGCCAGAGGAATAAAGCTATCTGGTGAAACCTGTCCGAATTCAGGGTGATGCCAGCGGGCAAGAGCCTCAACACCATAAAGTGTTTTTTGTTGCATCTGCATCATCATTTGTGGCTGATAATAAAGCTGTAGCTGGTTATTTTTCAGTGCTTCTGACAACGCTTTCTCAAGCGCTTGCCGGTGCTGGGCCAGCTGGTTCAGCTCATGGCTGAAAAAGCTGAAACGCCCGGGACCTGTGCTTTTGGCCTGATACATTGCCATATCAGCCCGATGCAACAGGGTACCGATATCATGCCCATCTGCTGGGAACATACTGATACCTATGCTGGCAGAAGGCCGCAACCAGTTACCAGCAAGCCGGCAAGGCAAACTGAGAATACTTTTAAGTTGCTCGGCAATTTCGGTTACCTGCTCATGATTACGATGCGGCAGTATCATGACAAATTCATCACCGGATAAACGCCCGGCAATATCTGTCGGGCGACGCACCTGTTCCAGCCGGTTGGCAATAACCTTTAACAGCTCATCTCCAACCGGGTGGCCAAAGCTGTCATTAATCTGCTTAAAACGATCCAGATCGATAAACAACACTGCCAGTGACGTTTTTTTGCGTTTAACCTCTGTCAGAGCATGCTCTGCATTGGCATGCAGCAGACTACGATTAGGAAGCTCCGTCAGGCTGTCATAGAATGCAAGCTGCCGGATATGAACACGGCTTTGCTCTCTTTCCAGCGCAAGAGCACATAAAGACACAATAACGTCCGCAACCTGTTGATGTAACAATGAAGGAGAACGCTTTTCACTGTAATAGAGTGCCAGAGTCCCCTGAACCCGGTTACTGCTGTTCTTTATCGGTACAGACCAGCAGCTTTTAAAACCCAGCGGAAGTACCAGTGCTTTATAATCCTGCCACAAAGGATCATTTTCAATATCAGTGACAATGACGGTTTCTCCCCGGTAAGCCGCTGTACCGCATGAACCGACTCTGGGACCAGCCATAGTGCCTTCCAATGCATAGCTGTATTCCACCGGTAATCCCGGCGCAGCCAATGGATGCAGAGTGCCATCTTCATCAACCTTCATGATTGACACTTTTACTTCCGGCACAATCAGTTCAATCTCACGACAAGCCAATGCCATCAGCTCTTCCAGCGGCATCTCATGCACCATCGCCTCCAGCATTTTGCGCTGCAAAGTCTGGTGAATTTTAGAATCAGTAATATCAACCATTACTGCGATGGTATTGACCAACTCTCCCTTCTCATCCAGCAGTGGGTTAGCTGTAATGCTGCACCAGATGCGCTCTCCGCAGGACTGGGTAACCATTTCATCCGCTTGATAAGCATTTCCCTGCAACAGACTATGCCAGATGTGATTAATCGAGGAAGAACCAGACTGCCCGCCAATAACTTCGGCCGGGGTTTTGCCTGCAACCTGCAGCAGTGGATAACCAAATAAAGACGTAAAGCCAGAGTTTACATAGATAATCTGACAAGACTTATCGGTGATCAAAATAGCACTGCCCGTTCTGTCTGCGACCATCGACAACAACCTGATACGCTCATTAACTTCGTGCTGGTAAGTCACATCTTTAATAAAGGCAGTGTACAGAATTTGCCCCTGGGTATGGGCTCTGGAAATAGAAAAAGAACCCCATTTGCGGCT
>CAZXTH010000179.1:2121-6800 GCA_964643585.1 uncultured Pseudoalteromonadaceae bacterium | reverse complement strand
CCTAAAAGGCTTTCAATATGAACAAAATTCCATCACCAAAGATCAACAGCCCCTAGGCATGATCCCGCAGAAAAACCGGTTCATCTGCAGTTGACTGCTCTTTGCTGTAGTAATAGCCATCCAGATCAAACTGCTGCAGTTGTTCCGGCTGAGTAAGCTGATGCCGGATAACATAGCGGGCCATCAATCCACGGGCTTTTTTGGCATAAAACGAAATAATCTTGTACTGACCGTTCTTCTGATCTTTGAAAACAGGCGTAATAATCCGGGCCTGTAGCACTGATGGCCGTACAGATTTAAAATACTCCTGAGATGCCAGATTCAGCAAGGTATCACTTTTCAGCTCTGCCAGCTGGTTATTAAGCTGTTCTGCGATACTGTCCTGCCAGAAATGATATAGATCTTTTCCCTGCGGGTTAGCCAGTTTAGTTCCCATTTCCAGCCGGTATGGCTGCATCAGATCCAGCGGTCGCAATACACCGTAAAGGCCACTCAGAATTCGCAAATGCTGTTGTGTAAAAATCAGATCTGCGCTGTTCAGTGAGGTTGCTTCCAATCCCTGATACACATCGCCATTAAACGCAAATAAAGCCGCTTTGGCATTATCAGCAGTAAAAGGTAATGACCACTGGGCAAAACGGGCAGCATTAAGGCCCGCCAGTTTATCGCTGATATGCATCAGCGAAGCCAGATCAGCAGGCGTCAGGGTTTTACAGATATCTATCAGTTGCTGTGTTTGTGCCAGCATTGCTGGTTCAGTTGTAGTCTGCCCGTGATCATAAGGGGCAAAATCCAGATCTTTAGCCGGTGAAATCACCATCAGCATTGTTCAGTATCCCGTTTGGTACGCCGTAAAAAACGGCACTATAACAAAAACTCAGGCTCTATACAGCTCTGGCAACTGCTCCAGTAATAGAGGCAAACGCTGTTGTCCGGCAGGCGGTAATTCTATTTGCTCCAATAATTTCTGCACCGTCCGGCTAAGTGGTTGCAATAACTGATGAGGAGGCAGCCGACATAACAGCTGTAACAGAGCAAGCAATAACCCAGAGTTAACCGGCATATACAGCAAAGCCTGCCAAAGTTTCTGTAGTGCTGCTTTGGCATTTCCTGCTTCAATATCTGCCATACCATTGCGGGTCAGCTCACGGATATGCTGCGGTAATGCATTATTTTGCTGCAAAAGCAGCTGTTGCTGTAGTTTCATGCAGTCGCCGGGTAAGTCATCCTCAACGATCATATTTCTTAAAATATCCAGTACCTGCTCAGCCTGTGTTTGCTCTCCCAACGCAGACAATAAACGATAATAATCTGCCAGAGCTGCCAATGGTAAAGACATTTCCATATCTGTTATTCTGAACTCTGTTGCCAAATCCTTTGCAACAGTTAAATCACCGGCAGCAATCGCTACCCGGGCATGTAATAAACGTAATTCAGGCTCATTTTGCTCGCTTAGCACTTTCTGCGGAATGCTGCCCAGCACTTCCCCCACTTTTTTAAGGTAACGGCTGAAATGCCCCGGCTCTGCACTCAAACACTGCTCCAGTTGCAAACGGGCCAGTGCCAGATAAGGCTCTGCACTGTCAAATGCAGAAAAGCGATATTGCTGAGTCAGCCATTGCCAGTGTTTGCCAGCTGCCTCTGTATCACCGCTACATAAGTAAAGCAACGCCAGAGCATGCTGATGCACCGTATCAGAGGCAGACAAACGCAGCCGTTCCGTCAAATATACTATTGCCTGTGCATGGTTTTGTTGCCGGATATAAAGCCGGATAATCCAGTTCAGTGCCTCTGCCCTGGTTTCTTCATCCTGTAATAATCTGAGCAATGCCTGCTCAGTTTCTTCATCACGCTGCAGCCGGAACAAGGCAATAGCCTGCCCCAACCTGGCCCAGCCAAAACGCCGCTGACGACAAATAGTACTGTATAACTGGAAAGCAGCTTCGTGCTCATTACCCGCCAGCAGCATTTCACCTTTTACTCTTAAGGCCAGTAAAGTATGTGCAGGTGACGTTTTAGTAATTTCATCAAGCTGCAACCAGGCTTCCTGAGGGCGCTGTTGTTGCCATGCCAGATACACTTTACGCAAAGCCAGTTTGCTTTGCAGCGCACGCGCCAGCCGTTTCTCAAGTTCTATATAGGTAAAAGGCTTTAACAAAAAACAGTCCGGCTGGCCGGTCAGTACACCATGTAAAGGCAGGCACCGGGGCTCGGCACTGATAACGGCATAACAGCCACCGGGTTTTAGCAACGCTTGCTGTTTAAGATCATCAAACAACTGCAGCGCATCTTTTCCCTCTCCCAGTTCAAAATCTGCCAGAATAAAATCAAATGGCTTTCTGGCGGCCAACGCCACAGCCTGAGAAGCATCCGCCACAGCAGTAATATTTTCAAAACCTATTTGCTGTAGCATCCCTTTGATGGAAGCCCTTACCGGCTCGACATCTTCAATCAACAGGATATTTTTACTTTTGTAGAAACTGCTTTGGAAGATCATTGATATCCTGTGTTAACGTAACTATAAAAATAACAGTCAGCCACTCGTCAGACATACCCGATCTGATGATTGGCAGTATAGGAAATGAAGGTTCCAGCGAGCATACTCTCTGGCATCAACAGATTTTGTTGTAACTTTCCTACATTAATTGCTTATCAAACCCCGAATCACGTAGAATGTGATTAAAATTATGGTAATTAAACAATATGAGCGACTTACTAACCCAGCTTAAAGCCGTGACCACTGTAGTGGTCGACAGTGGTGACCTGACAGCCATTGAGAAATTCCGTCCGGAAGATGCCACTACCAACCCATCATTGTTGCTGAATGCCAGTCAGCAGCCATTTGCTGCGGCCATGCTTGAAACTGCAGTAAAGTACGCCAAAAGTAAAGCGACCAATCCTGAACAACAATTAACCCTGGCCAGCGATAAATTTGCCGTTGATATTGGTACCGCCATCAGCAAACTGGTGCCGGGGCGGGTATCTACCGAGGTTGACGCCCGCTTATCTTTCAATACCGCGGCTACAGTTGAAAAAGCACATCAACTGATCGCGATGTATAAAGACAATGGTGTCAGCAAAGATCGCATTCTGATCAAAGTTGCTTCAACCTGGGAAGGTATTCAGGCAGCACGCCAGCTGGAACAGGAAGGCATTCAGTGTAACCTGACATTATTATTTCATATGGCGCAGGCCAGAGCCTGTGCGGAAGCCGGTGTATATCTGATCTCCCCTTTTGTTGGCCGTATTCTGGACTGGTACAAAGCCAGCACCGGGCAGGATTACACTGCTGAAACCGATCCGGGCGTAATATCAGTACGTGATATCTACCGTTTCTATAAAGATCATGGCTATAACACTATTGTCATGGGAGCCAGTTTCCGTAATACCGGTGAAATTCTGGCTCTGGCCGGTTGTGACCGCCTGACAATCAGCCCCGCTTTACTGGCAGAGCTGAGTGAAAAGCAAGGCAAGCTACAGGTTCACTTGCAGGATAAAGGTGTTGTATCAGCCAAACCTGCCCCGCTGACCGAACAGGAATTCAGATGGGCACTGAATGAAGATGCCATGGCAACAGAGAAACTGGCTGAAGGCATCCGTAAATTTGCCGTTGACCAGCGGAAACTGGAGCAGGCAATTAAAGCCGCACTATAACTGAGCTATCAAGGAGTTTTTATGTCGAGTACTTTATGGCCTGAACTGTCAGCACTGGCTGCAAGCCAGGGTTCACTGCGTCAGGCTTTTGCTGAGGATCCTCAACGTGCTGAACGCTACCGTGCTTCAGCGGCTGGCATTACACTCGACTACTCCAAAAACCTGATAGACGAACAAAGCTGGCAGGCATTACAACAGTTGGCTCAGCGTAGCCAGATTAAACCGCTGTTGCAGCAAATGCTCAACGGCGAAAAAATTAATAATACCGAGCAGCGCACGGTATGGCATATGATGCTGCGGGCAGCCGATTACAGCAAAATTACTTTAGATGGCGAAAACATCGGCGCAGAAATACAAGATTGCCGCCGTAAAATGACAGCGCTGGTCAATCAGCTACATCAGCAACAGTACGCTGGCTATACCGGCAAGCCGATTACTGATGTTATCTGGATTGGCATCGGTGGTTCGCTGCTGGGACCACAAATGGCAGCAGAAGCACTGCAACCCTACCATAATGGTAAGCTGCAACTACATTTTGCCGGTAATATTGACGGTGCTGTAGTGTCCGATGTAGTAAAAAACCTGCAGCCGGAAACCACGCTGGTATTTGTCGCCTCAAAATCGTTCGGTACAGAAGAAACCAAACAAAATGCGCTGGCGGTCAGAGAATGGTTTACTCGCAATGGTGCTGACAGTACTGCGATAGCCCGTCATTTCTGGGCCATTTCATCCAATATCAGTGCCGCCGCAGAATTTGGTATCGTACCAGAGAATATTCTGCCTATGTGGGACTGGGTTGGTGGCCGCTATTCACTTTGGTCGGCTATCGGGCTGCCTCTGGCTTTACTAATCGGCAACGAGCAATTTGAGCAACTGCTGGCCGGTGCTCAGGCAATGGATCAGCACTTTATCGAAACACCATTTGAACAGAATATGCCGGTTATTCTGGCATTACTTGGCATCTGGTATATCAACGCCTTCGGCTGCCAGGCTCAGGCTCTGCTGCCTTATAGCCATTATCTGCG
>CAZXTH010000179.1:0-2111 GCA_964643585.1 uncultured Pseudoalteromonadaceae bacterium | reverse complement strand
TCTGAAGATTTAGAATACTTTGTTCCCTATCTGCAACAACTGGATATGGAAAGTAATGGCAAAGGGGTAAACCGCGACGGTCAGAAAATTGATTATGATACAGCACCGGTTATCTGGGGCGATGCAGGCACTAACGGCCAGCACGCTTATCACCAGTTGCTGCACCAAAGCAATCTGATTGTACCTTCAGACTTTATTCTGCCGCTACAGGTTAAACACCCGCTGGCTGATCACCACAAACGGCTGGCTGCACATTGTTTTGCCCAGACACAAGCTCTGATGCAGGGTAAAACTATTGAAGAAGCACACGCAGAATGTCTGGCGCAGGGTATGTCTGCTGCTGAAGCTGATGCGCTGGCACCGCATAAAGCCTCTCCAGGTAACAAGCCCAGCAATACGCTGCTGTTACCAGAGCTTTCACCTTATTATCTGGGCGCACTAATCGCATTATACGAGCACAAGGTATTCTGTCAGGGCGTACTATGGCAGATAAACTCTTTTGACCAATGGGGTGTAGAGCTGGGTAAACAACTGTCAGGCCCAATCTACAAAGCACTGAACGGTCAAAATGTCAGTGGCCTGGACAGCTCAACCACTGCATTAATCCAGCAATTTCTGCAACAATCCTGATATCTTAGCAAAAGCACTGTTCCCTGCTCCGGGGCACAGTGCTTTACCTCCTCAAACCTGACTTCTCATTTACTTTTCATATATTTATCTCTGCAAAAGATGCATTGAAAGGCAAAAACCTTTATAACGTCTGCAAAACAATATTCGTAACAATATTAACCTGAGTATAAAAGCTCACCTTTTCACTTATATTGGAGTAGTTGCAATATATGCAGAATAACAAATGCCTGAACAACAAATTTACCAGTATGTTTCAGAACGTATTAATCAGAGGTAATACGATGAGACTACTCACTCTGAGTCTTTTACTTTGTCTTATCCCATGGCAATCAGCAGCGTCTCAGAATCAGCATAAAGCTTATTCAGGCGTTTGGCAGGGAACATTGGGGCCGGATAAAGTCACAGTGTGTTTTGACAGAGGGCTATGGGGTAATTCTTACCGCCACCAGCAAACACCGGTGCTAACACATCTTCAGCCGGAAAAATCATCAGACACTGCTACAGAAGTTCGCTGGATTGAGTATCCCGGGGATGGCACACCCAAAGTCTGGGTATTGCAGCAGCTCACTGCAGAAGGAACCACAGCAGGCTATTGGCTTGATTCTGCAACACAAGAACAACACCCCATCAAGCTGACACGAACCCATGCAGTTAATGATGAGGATTTTGAGCAACGCAACTGTAGCGATGATGCCTATATCAAACCGCTGGAAACCTACGACCTGTCGTTAACTACGGGCGATGCAAAAGAATTTGCACCAGGTAAACGCTACCGCGAGCTGCTCTTTGCAGACTGGCAATCCATTGAGTTACTGCTCGATGCACCGGGCATAACCCAAATTAATGCCCATTACGCCCTTAAGACGGATCGTGATGCGCAAGAGCAATATTACAAAGCCCGCCGACGTTTGCTACACAGTTATGCTTTTGGCACCCTCGTTTATGGTGAACAGTATATTGAACCGGTGTTCTGGTCTGAGGATTTTATTGTTATCCGTTCCTATCTATGGCCGTCTGGCCTCGGTGCCAGAGGTATTAATATCACTAGCAAGGTATGGGATTTACAGACAGGGCAGGAAATTAATCTGTGGAACTGGCTTACTGGCAGCAAACCAGATGAATATGGCTCCTATAAACTACCAGCAGCATTGCGCCAATATCTGACCCGCCATCATGGCATGACCTCCCAAAATACAGCAAAAACTCATCCGGATGATGACTGCGAACCTCATGCCGAGCTTGATTTCTCACTTACATTAAATTGGTCTGGTATCAGCTTCTCTCCCAGCGCCTGGAGCCCGGCGTGCAGAGATCCTTACCCGGTCAGCTTTGTTGAGTTACAACCCTTTTTCAGCGAACAGGGTAAAGCCGCCATAGCCCGGATGAAAGCCGCCGGCGATTTACTGCTGCCGGATCTAAAATTGCTGGAAAAACAATATGAGCAAAACAGTGCCTCTGCCAGCATTGCCTTTTTACGCCAG
>CAZXTH010000178.1:0-6898 GCA_964643585.1 uncultured Pseudoalteromonadaceae bacterium | reverse complement strand
CGACAAAACGTTCAATGTTCTGCGGGCTGAAAAACTGTTCCATCATCAGGTTACTAATCGCCTGTTTAAACTCCTCAAACCGGGCAGGAATAACACCTGAACCATAAAAAAACGGTACTTTTTCAAACAACATATGCAAAGCCAGCCAGTTAGTAAAAGCACCTGATAATGCAAACAATCCGATACTCAATAAAACCGGCAGCTCAGCCAGCCACGCCGCAACAACAACTACCGCCGCAATCCCATTAGTCAGTAAACTCTTATTCATCTATAATCCTGCTCTGAACCAGCTGAAAATAAAGCTGATTTTAATCTGTGGATGCAGTACCGGCAAGCCAGGCGCTGACAGATACCAATAGCTTGCGACTAAAACAGCAGTTGTATTTAACCACAAAGGAATACTATGACAGATGTGATTGTAGCTTCTGCTAATCCGGCCAAAATCAAAGCAGTCAGAACAGCTTTCGAACAATTATTTCCTGACCGTACAGTAAATGTATCCGGTATTGCGGTTAATTCCGGGGTTTCTGCTCAGCCACTAACCAGTGATGAAACCTTGCTGGGAGCCTTGAACCGTGTAAACGGCGCTTATCAACTTAAACCGGGGGCCTCATTCTATGTTGGCATAGAAGCCGGGTTAGATGAGAGTTATACCTTTGCCTGGATTGTCATTCGTAGCGGCACGAAAGTCAGCAAAAGCCGTTCAGCCAGTTTTATGCTGCCACCGGCAGTATTAACAGGTATTGCTGAAGGAAAAGAGCTTGGAGATATTATGGATTCGCTATTTCAGCAGGAAAATATCAAACACAAAAGCGGAGCTATCGGTTTGCTGACCGCCGGGCAATTGAGCCGCAGCGAGGTTTATCATCAGGCGCTGATACTGGCCATGATCCCAATGCTAAACCCCGCACTCTACAACTGAACATAACTTAATGACCGCCAGAGCTTAGTTATAACCAAGCTCTGCACAATGTGTAATGTCTGATTCATTTTGCGGCTGGGCAGGTTTTTCATCTGAATCATCCTGCCAGACCAGACTAAGAGCTTGCCGCTCCTGTGCTGATAACACAGCATTTGGCTGGTAATAGAACTGCTGTTCTGTCTCTCGGGATTTCTTAACTGCGCCCATAACATACTCCAGATTATCTGCTTTACTGACACCTGTTCCCGTTTGCATAACGGGAATACATCAGATACTTCTGATATTAGACAACTAAACCTGAGCAGAAACTGAACTACAGTAAATTTTTTATGGCGATCAGAAATTAAAGAAAACTATTTCAAATAAATCAAGCAATCTCTGCTATTTAGCTTATTTAAGGCAGAAAAGACAAAATTATCCGGTCATTTCTCAGTAAATTTTTTCATTTATTCCGATAACATCTTTAGCATTTAAACTGCATTCGCTGTGCAAGCGGTACAAATCCAGCAAAAACAGAATCATCAAAAATCAACGGCTCCTCTAAATAAACGAGTATCTGTAATTCAACCCTTGACCTCAAGTTAACTTGAGGTTTGATAATCAGCAACCTCACACTTGTGAGCAGTGTAACCATGATATTGCACTGTCCGTGTTCATCTGCAAAAGGAAGAAATACCTATGCCGTTGCTGTACAATTTTTTTAACCCCGGCTTTCGTTTTAGCTGCTATCCGTTACTTACCTCCTGCATGTTGCTGATGTCCTGCACTCCACCTGAACAGCAGCAATATTCACCTCAGGTTGTACAAACGCAACCTGTTGCTGAAACACTGGTTCATCATCAGTACGAATTCAGTGGCCGACTTGCCAGCGTCGAATTTGTCGAAGTACGGCCGCAGATAGCCGGAAAAATAGAAAAAATCCATTTTACCGAAGGTCAGATTATTCAGGCTGGAGATGTGCTGTTCAGCCTCGACAGCCGCCCTTATCAGGCAGCTTATGAAGCAGCCCTGGCAGAACTGGAGCTGGCACAGGCTCAGCATGCCTTAGCTGAAAAGCAGAATAGCCGGGCACAGGAAATGATTAGCCGCAATGCTATTTCCCGCGATGAATACGATACCCGGGCTAACAATCTGGCTCAGGCTATCGCCAGAGTTCAGGCTGCCAAAGCGTATGCCAGCCAGGCCAGAACCACTCTGGATTATGCCACTATCACTGCTCCGGTCAGCGGCAGGATAGCCCGGGCCAATATCACGTTAGGGAATCTGGTCAGCAGTGAAAACAGCCAGCCGCTAACCACTATTGTATCAATCGACCCGATGTTTGTTTATTTTGACATTGATGAACAAAGCCTGCAGGCAATGGCAATAGATCACTGGCAACCTTTGGCTAAGCAGTTTGATGTTGCCGTAAGTTTCTCCGGCTTGCAGGCAAAACAACCCGCTACAATAGATTTTATTGATAATCAACTGAATACAGACACCGGCACACTCCGCTTCAGGGCAACCCTGCCGAATCCGGATTACAGCCTGCGCCCCGGTTTATTTGCACGGGTTCATCTGCAACAGCAACGGCAGTACCCGGCAATCGTCATTGATGAAAAAGCCATTTTGGTTGATCAGGATCGGCGCTACGTTTATGTCATCACCGCCGACAATACAGCCATCCGGCGTGATATTACTCTGGGCTCACGCTTTCAGGAAAAGCGCATCATTAGCGCAGGGCTGACAACCGGAGAGCAGCTGGTCGTCAGTGGTGTACAGAAAATCTTTTATTCCGGTATGCCAGTAGCCCCGAACGTGATTAACGACAGAGGACAGCCAGAATGAAAGGATTTTCTGCATTTTTCATCAACCGTCCGGTTTTTGCGGCAGTGTTGTCGATCATTATTTTTACTATTGGAGCTATAGCAATCCCGCTGATGCCAGTAAGTGAATACCCGGATGCCATTCCGCCTACCGTTAATGTTACCGCCACATACCCCGGGGCAAACCCAAAAGTGATCGCAGAAACCGTTGCCACCCCACTGGAAGAAGCGATAAATGGCGTCGATAACATGCTTTATATGAAATCAGTGGCTTCCAGCGATGGCGTAATGCAACTGACCGTCACTTTTGAACATGGTACTGATGTTGATATTGCACAGGTACAAATACAGAACCGTGTCAGCCAGGCGCTGTCGCGTTTACCTCAGGCAGTACGGGACTTAGGCGTTTCAACCCAGAAAAGCTCGCCCAGTATTACGCTGTTTATTTCATTGCTGTCACCAGATAAAAGCTATGACACCCTGTATATGCGCAACTATGCGTTACTGCACCTGAAGGATGAACTGGCACGCATTAAAGGTGTCGGCGATGTGCAGCTGTTTGGTTCAGGTGATTATGCCATGCGGGTCTGGCTGGATCCTGACAAGCTGGCCAGCAGGAATCTGACCGCCAGTGATGTAGTTTCGGCCATTCGTCAGCAAAACGTGCAGGTAGCCGCAGGCCAGCTGGGTGCACCACCACAACGCCAGTTCAGTGAAGAAACGCTGTTAATCAATGCTAAAGGCCGGCTGGAATCACCGGAAGAGTTCGGTAATATCATCCTGAAAACTGCCACAGAGGGAGGTGTCGTCAAACTGGCAGATGTTGCCAGAATGGAACTTGGTGCAACCTCGTACTCTATGCGCAACCAGATTAATGGCGTTCCTTCTGTTGAGATTGCGGTATTTCAAGCACCCGGCGCCAATGCCATTGCCATTTCAAATGATGTTCACGCGCTGATGACCCGGCTGGAAGCCAGTTTTCCGGAAGGATTATCCTGGGTTGCAGCCTATGACCCAACCAACTTTGTGCAGGAATCCATCCGCTCTGTTATCAACACCCTGCTGGAAGCGGTATTACTGGTCGTCGTTATTGTTGTGCTATTTTTGCAAACCTGGCGGGCTTCTGTCATTCCATTACTGGCGGTACCGGTTTCAATCGTAGGCAGTTTTGCGGTTTTACATCTGCTGGGCATGTCTATCAATACGCTGACACTGTTTGGTATGGTACTGGCTATCGGTATTGTGGTGGATGATGCCATTGTCGTTGTAGAGAACGTTGAACGGCATATTCACGATGGTATGGCCCCAAAAGATGCCGCACTAAAAGCGATGCAGGAAGTCAGCGGGCCGATTGTTGCCATCACGCTGGTGATCTCTGCAGTGTTTATTCCAATGAGTTTTCTGTCAGGCGTGACCGGACAGTTCTATAACCAGTTTGCCATTGCGATTGTGGTTTCAACGCTGATTTCCGCTTTCAACTCACTGACCTTATCTCCGGCTCTGGCAGCCGTACTGCTGCCTGCCCGTAACAGTAAACCGGATAAAGTTACCGTAGTAATGAATCGTTTACTGGGCGGCATATTTATCCCCTTCAACCGTTTCTTCAACCGGGCCTCATCAAATTACTCAGGTTTGGTTTCGCGCAGCCTGAAACGCCCGCTGCGAAGCCTGCTGTTGTATGGTGTTATATTGATCGCTACTGTTGCAGTGTTCTGGCAGGTTCCCGGCGGGTTTATCCCGGTGCAGGATAAAATGTACCTGATTGGGGGTATTAAAATGCCGGAAGGCGCCTCGCTGGATCGGGTTGAACAAACGATGACCAGAATGGAAAAAATGGCACTGGAAACCGAGGGGGTTAAAACCTTTATGATGCAGCCAGGGTTAAATGCCATGCAATTCAGCCTGACTCCCAATACCGGTACAGCCTGGATTATTCTGGAAGATTTTGCCAACAGAACCCGCAGCGCGGAACAAATCACCAGTGAATTATCGCAAAAATTTGCCACCATCAATGAAGGTTTCGCCTATGTTATTATGCCGCCGCCAATATTGGGGCTAGGCACAGGTTCCGGCTATTCACTATATCTACAGGATAAAACCGGCCAGGGCTTTGGCGTATTACAGGACAGTAGCAATATGCTAGCCGGTGCCTTAAGCCAGGAAGCCGGATTTTCATTTCCAATTTCATCCTTTCAGGCCAATATTCCACAGCTTAATGCCGTCATTGACAGACAGCGGGCTTATGAGCAAGGTATCAGCGTCACTGATATTTTTGAAACGCTGCAAATTTACCTGGGATCTGCTTACGCCAACGACTTTAATCAGTTTGGCCGCACGTTCCAGGTTAATGTCCAGGCGGAGCCGGAATACCGCCGCAATCTGGATACACTGAGCCAGCTGAAAACCCGTAATGCCAGAGGAGAAATGGTGCCGTTAGGCAGCTTGGTCACTTTTGAACCGACATACGGCCCGGATCCGGTCATTCGTTATAATGGCTACCCGGCAGCAGACATGATGGGCGAAACAGACAGCAGTATCGTTTCATCAACTCAGGCCATGCAAAAAGTGACCGCAATGGCGCAACAGATTCTGCCAGCAGGTATTGAGTTTGAATGGACAGACTTAAGCTATCAGCAATTCAGTCAGGGTCAGGCTGCGCTGATTGTTTTCCCGTTGTCACTGTTGCTGGTTTACCTTGTGCTGGCAGCATTATACGAAAGCTGGGCTTTGCCACTCAGTGTTATTCTGATCGTGCCACTGGCAGCAGGAGCGGCTTTGGCTGGTACCTTGCTCAGTGGCGGCGATAATAATGTTTTTGTGCAGATTGGCTTGGTGGTGTTGATGGGGCTGGCCTGTAAAAATGCTATCCTGATTGTTGAGTTTGCCCGGGACGCAGAATTGCAGGGTAAATCTGCCATGGCAGCAGCCATTGAAGCGGCTCATCTGAGATTACGGCCCATTATCATGACCTCGCTGGCATTTATTGCCGGGGTTATTCCATTAATTATCTCTTCCGGTGCAGGCGCTGAAATCCGTTCAGCTACCGGTATTGCCGTATTCTCAGGCATGATTGGCGTAACAGCATTAGGGTTATTTCTTACGCCGGTATTTTATGTCATGGTCCGAAGACAACGGCAGATAAACATATCTACCAGACAATCTTTACTGCCTGTGGCAGAAAACAAGAGTTAATACCTATTCAGATAAAAAGCCATGGATGGCAATATTCACACTCCGGGAAGCTGAAATGTCATAACAACTTCCCGTATACCATTAATCACCAGTTGCACAGCCATAGTCGCCAGCAGTATTCCCATAACTCTGGCAATCATAATCATCAGCCCCTGCCCCAGCAGCTGTTTTAAATGGCTGCTGATTAAAAAAGCCAGCAAAGCGCTGCATAACACCAGTATTAATGCCAGAATCACTACATAACTGCCATGCCCTTCTGCGCCTTTATTCAATAGCAGCAAAAAAGCCGTTAAGCATCCTGGCCCTGCCAGAAGAGGAATCGCCAGCGGGAAAATAGCCAAGTGGCTTCTATCCGGATAAACCGAGTTGGCGTTATCAATATCACCTTCATCATGTCGCCCCATAATCATTCTGAAAGCCGTCACAAATAACAGTAAACCACCGGTAATTTTGAATGCCGTAAATGAGATCCCCATATGCAACATTAACATCGGGCCAAAATAGCCAAAGAAAGCATACAACCCTGCGGCTATTAATACGGCTTTAACCGCCAGACGCCTTGCTTGCCCGGCATTTAGTCCTTTTGACAACACAGCAAAAACCGCTGCGGTACCAATAGGATCAACAATAATAAATAACGTGACAAAAGCAGAAATAAACAGATTCAGCTCATTCATTAGGGTAAGCCTGAAAAGTATGAGGAGAGGTAACAACAGCAGATATTAAAGCATGTCACAGGTAAAAGCAGCTATATAAGCCGATTGGTCGAACATGGGATTCAAACCAAAAGCCACACTCACCGCGTTAAAACAAAAGGCCCACGCTTTTGGCAGGCTCAGAGGGATTGTCAGCACCTTCCATGGTGTGACCCTACGGGCCGCACTAAAGTGCGTCCCAACTTGTTCCTGACAAGTTGGTCGAACCTCAGAGTTCGAACCAAGTCCTCACATCACCGCATAAATGAAAAACGCCCACGTTT
>CAZXTH010000177.1:0-6922 GCA_964643585.1 uncultured Pseudoalteromonadaceae bacterium | reverse complement strand
GCTGAATAGACCGCACAAAATCGATATTCTCTTTTTCAGGGTTAGTATCATCAAAACGCAAATTACATTTACCCTGATAATCCAGAGCTAACCCAAAATTCAGACAAATAGATTTGGCATGACCAATATGCAGATAGCCATTAGGTTCAGGTGGAAAACGGGTCTGCACCGTAGAATGCTTACCTGATGCCAGATCGCCATCAATGATCTGACGAATAAAATTAGTGGGGCGATGCTCAGCTTCCGCCATAATGCACAGTATCCTATAAAACAAACAACGAAATATTGCCGCATTATAGCAGCAGAAACGCAGCTGACTACCAGCCTGTAGCAGAATTCCTTACCAATCCACGATAAAATAAATTTTCTCTCAGAGGCTGTTTGCACAATAGTTACAGGTATAGAAAACGGGGCCAAAACCCCGTTAGGAATGCCCAAAATGTTAACGTTCAACCTGAATTAAAATGAACATTTATTCACCCCGGCATTGGCCAGAACATAAGATTTAACTTCACTGGCAGGCAACAAATCAAAACTGTAAGGTAAGTTCAGTGTTCCGGTAGATTGAACATTCGGTCCAGCTATCACACCATCTGATGACGATGAACTCCAGCTAACATTATTGAACTGGTTACCGCGAACATCCCAATAACCCAGTGAACTGGAGTAAAGTGACACTATAGGATTTTTAGCATCTTCAAACACATTGTTTTCAACACGAATTACTGCTCCCATCCGCGGGTTAATACCTGACTCCAGCATATTTTTATAATAATTATTAAAAATATGCCCCTGCCCAAAACGGAATAATGGCAAACGTGAATTTACATTCTCCCAACGGTTATGATGGAAAGTAATGCGTCGGTTATAGTTGTCACTATCACTGCTACCCCACAGTGACGTTTTCCAGCTGTCATGCATGTAGTTATAGGAAATAGTAATATTATCAATATCCTTCTTTCCACTTACCAACTCATCGTAATAGTCTTTATCAACATTAAGCCTATTGTATAATTCGTTATGGTCTATCCAGACATTACGAGCCGGGCCTTCGATGGTAATAGCATCCATATCACCAATATTCACATAACGGATGCGTAAATTACGGATTATTACGTTATTTGCGCGGAAAACCTTCAGACCAATACCATCAAACAAAGCATTATTACCAACACCAATAATGCTGACATTATTCATATCCTTAATATCAAACTTCTCCAGCCCACCGGAATTGCCAGGAGTAATCGTACCATTAACCCGAATTGTTAATGGCCGATTCAAGTCACGATTTTTCAGTGCATTTGCCAATTGCGTTCCTGTACTGACTGTGACAGTAACAGCATTACTACCACTACCTCCCGTAGTTCCACCATTTAGTGAAGCATACCCTTGAGGAGACGCTGCGCATGCATTAATACTACCACTGCCTCCCCCGCTATTATTCCCATCATCTGCAGAACTGTTCGTATTGTAGACTTCAAACTCCGCAATACGGGGAATATTACTTGAACTTAGTATCTCCAGATTCAGCTTAGAAGTACTAACGGTATTAAAATTAATTGTGCGGGCATTACCCAGAGTTGTACCACTGGCTAACTGAGCACCGGTATTATGATTTATCAGACGCCAACTGGTTACACTGTCACCTAATTCACGGATAACTACCTGATTAACGCTGATAGCATTAGCCCATTTTACAGAGATACGTTCATTTGAACGGGAAGCAGGTTCCCAATATGTTGCTCTGTCACCATCATTGACCGCTGTATAATTGATATTACCATGCGATTTACTGGAACCATCTGCTCCTGCACCAGGCCCGGTAACAGCAAGATTGCCAGAAACATTGTAAACCTCAAACTCAGCAATACGAGGCAAACCATTTGAGCTTAGAATTTCAAGGTTGAGTTTTGACGTTGTTATTGGATTAAAATTGAATGTACGGCTATTTCCAATAGTTGTGCCGCTGGCCAGTTCGTTACCACTACTGTGCTCTACCAGACGCCAACTGGTAATATTATTACCATTCTCTCGTAATACAACCCGGTTAACTGTAACCGGACTAGTCCATTTAACTGAAATACGCTCATTGGAACTCGAAGCGGCCTCCCAGTAAGTAGAAGTATCCCCATCACTCACAAAGGTATAACTGATATTGCCATGAGATTTGCTTGAACCATCTGCTCCGGCACCCGGCCCGGTAATGGCAAGATTTGCCATTACCGAAAAACTACAAAACCCAGCAGCCAGCATTGCTGCCTGAATAACGTTTAAATGGTGCTTTTTCATGTTCTGACTCCAGTTGATACACATCAGAAATCAGTCTACAGCCCCACAAAAACACATCAATAATTTAAAATTTTTATAATAAATTTATAAAATAACGCATATAAAAAAATCGTCAGATCCGCATATCACGGAGGCTGCAGCTTATATCAGTATATTGCGGTATCAAATCACAGACCGGTTTAAACCTGAATATCAGTAACATCATTATAAACTGATCATAAGTTTTCAAAATCAGGGGGGACTAACAAGAAATGAAGAAAAGCTCTAATGCCGTGCATTAGAGCTTTTTTTAGATTCAAACAACCATCATAGGAAAGTGTAATCTAAGCGAATGGTAAAACTACGTTCTGGAGCGTAAAGAACGTCCAGATTATAGTCAGACTCAGTCCTTGTTCTGGCTTGTTTATATTGCTCAATCTCCTTATCAAACAAGTTATTAATAAACAAGCTTAATTTTGTATTATCATTAAGCTCTATGCGGCCAGAAAGGTTGACTTTCTCATAGGCTTTTGATGTATCAAAACCATCCTCACGGGCATTAAAGTGGGCTTTATATTCTCCATAAGCTTCGATATCCAGACGAATATTGGCTTGTTTATTGTAAAATAGGAAGCCTTTATCCAGACCAATATAAGCATTATATTTTGGTACCTGGGTCATATCCTGGCCTTTTTTAGCACCCAGTGCTGCAACATCAGATAACATTTCGGCATTGGTGTAAGAGGCGTTAAAAATAATATCCAGCTCATTTGCTAACCGGTATTTACTTTCCCACTCTATACCGCGAGATCTGGCTTTAGCGGCATTTGCTGTATAAGTAAATCCGCAACTCGGCATATAAACAGACGCCCATACATCATCCCAGTCTATTTGATAAATAGCAGCGGCAAACTGGAAATTACTGAAATTGGCTTTATAACCTATTTCATAGTTGTCAATAGAATCACTGGTATAACGTTCCTGAAATGCGCCAGCATATTCATCATTGCGACAAGCATTAGCTAAAGGAGCATTATTTCCACCAGGGCGGTATCCTTCAGAATATAAGGCATATACAGAATAGTTACCGGAATCAGGCAACCAGGCAACACTCAGTTTTTTTCTGTTGCCAGACTCATCACCTTCACTGACAACTTGTCTTCCACCAGGTCCTTCCCAAACACCGCTATAACCAAAAGAAGCATAGTCAGATAAGTCATAATAACGAATACCTGCAGTGACTTCAAAACTACCAATATTTGCTGTTTTAATGGTGTAGCTTAACTCACCAAAGTAGGCAATTTCTTTTGTATAGGAGCCATTGTAATACATATTGTAGTTCTTACTTCTGTCACCATAGAGTGTCTCACCCAGCTGCCCCACATTATAAATACCTTCTGCCCCCCACCAATCACTCCAGAACATAAATGGCGGTTCATCAACACCATTGAAATTAAAATCTGTCTGATCGGTAAAAACAGCAATACTGGCATCATCGCTTTCATGATACTGCCACTGAGTATTGGGAATTGCTCCCCGCCAGGATTTGTCATAAAAAGCGCCAACAGTCCATTTCAGGTTTTCATGCTTACCAATATCCTGAATACGGAGCTCATGTGTAACACGTGAGGTTTTATCGTGATTAATGATCCACGTTTTCACTAAATCATTCATATCAAGGCGGGACCAGTTATCCAGTGAATCCTCTTGATATTCACGATAAGAACCAGAATAAGTGATATCTGCAATGTCTAACACATTATCAAAATTTCCTGTCACCGTGACCAAATCAGTTTCTGACTTTAACCAACCATCCATACTTTCCCATATTAAGTACTTGGCATTTCCTGTACTTGAAACATTCCCAAAGCAAGCAGCTCTATTTTGTCCAGGAGCACACGGTATTGAACTATACGAGACATCATAACCATTGAGCGCATTGGGGTTTGGGGTTGTATTAGCTACAGATTCTTTTTCCTTTGGCTGCGAAAGGTCAGAAAAACGTGAACCAACAGTGCTCCGTTGTACATTGTAATATCCAAAGTTAAAGCTGGTATCGTCGTTTAACTTCCACAATAATTGTGTTCTGGTGTATTGATCTTCCACCTCACGCTGAATGCCTGTATTAGCATTAACAATAGGCCCAGGCTTTTTAGAGCCGTGCCCGGTAACCCTTAGTGCTAACGTATCAGTAATTAAAGGGATGTTAATTGCTCCCCAGGCTTGTAAATCTAACCCGTCTATATTTTTGGTTGATTTACTCTGTACCGAAGATAGTATCTCAAACGTATCTAGCCGCGGCTTTTGAGTTATAACCCTCACCGTACCACCAATAGCATTTGACCCCCATAATGTACCTTGCGGTCCTCGTAATACCTCAACTGCCTCAATATCATATAAGTCATTAAAATTAAATGGAATATCATCAGTAAAAGAAGATGTGGTAGATGGTGCAGCACTGTTACCACCCGACAATCCCCGTAAAATGAGGGTACCCGTTGGCGTAGAGGCGCCGGCCAAGGTACGAAATAGGTCATCTTTATTTAGCAGATTCCGATCGGATATTTCTATTGCAGAAACAGAAGTCACATTCATTGGCACTTCAACCAGCGTTTCAACCCGCTTTCTTGACGTGACAGTGATTCTTTCAATACCTTGCTCATCAGCACTAGTGGAGTCTGTTGTTTGCTGAGCATAAACGGGTATAGCCAACGCAATAAGTATCGATGAGGCAAGAAAATGCTTCTTGCCAACATGAGATTGATTAATCATATAATTTCCCTGGATTATTTTGTTTTTTTAAGCTCAAAAACAAATTGAGCAATCCAGAATTATTATAAAAATAAGCGCAGGTCAAATAACTCTACATTAGTAACATATAATTTTTTGTTATAAATAATTGTAAAACTTATCCATCCATTTTATTTCTATTTATAGGGACAACAAACTATCCACTGCAGCAATACAACTTTCCAAGCGCTGATAGTAATCAGGAGAGTCAATAATCAAAAACTTTGACGATTCAAAACCATAATGCTGATAAAGTGCCATCAGTTGTTCAAAACTTAACTGGCGGACAGCTGGGTCTCCAAGTTCACGCATACCATCAGATACCCAGGGTACAGTGGGTTTGAGAGCAATTATCAGATCATATTTGTCTGGGTCGATAAAGCTTTCAACCCTGCTTGCCACTTCTCCCATAAAAACCTGGCTGAAAAATGCCGTTACCACCGCATCCGTATCAAAAAAGCACACTTTATTGGCTGTCCGTTGTGCTTTTAAGTCCTGTTCGTACTGCAAATGGGCAATACGGTTAAAATCTTCCAGATTAAATAAATCACCATTGCCGGCAACAACGTCATCCTGATAATCCCGTCCCAGCTCTTCCGACCATGAAGTACAATACACTTTTGCCAATTTACGGGTTAATGTGGTTTTACCACAGGATTCAGGGCCGGTAATCAGTACTTTTCGTGCAAAGAATGGCCTGGCAGAACCGGCTATATAATCCCAGTGCTGGTAAGGGGCTGTACGGATTTCAGTTCCGCTGATTGGCCATTGGGTGCGTTGCGGATCCAGCACCTGATATTCAACATCCGGAAAGTAACGGCAATGCCCCTCACGATAAGACTCTTCACCACCAAAAATCACTTCAAATGGTTCTTCTATGGCATTACATAGCAGACTGGCATATTGCTCCCATCCATCAGGAAATGGAGGGATATTACTTTCATCAAGCAATAGAATTTCAATCCCCAGTCCTTGTAATTCCTGTGATAACCAACGCTGACGCAATTGTCCGGAAATATAAGGAATGCCTGCGCTACGGCACAGCTCGCCATCTTCCTGTGGCCTTTCACTGATAACAACGTATAACTTATCGCATAACGCATGAGCACGCAGAATAGCTGTCAGGTGTCCACGATGCGGAGGCAAAAACTTTCCGGGGAAAATACCAGTTTTCATGATGTTACCTTTGAACCTCTGTACCAGGTAGCTGCACCGTATACAGAATTAAGTAAAAATGCTATCCACATCATCAGTGTTGGCACAGCATAGGGCGCTGAAGATGAGTCAGTAATTAATACCAGTGACCAGGCAAAAATATTCAGCGTGTTAGTCATTAGCCAGAATGGCCATTGTGCAGCAAACATCCTAATCATTAACAGCTGAGCTGTTACCTGCAACATAACAGTTGAGCTATCAAGAACAGGGCCACTCCAGGAACTTCCTGTCAGCTCCGCCAGGCTCAGATACACTGCTGAATTCCGTTTCATTGCTTCAGTAATAAAGCCATCAACCTGTATTAATAATGCGGCGCCAGCAACAATAGCAATCAGTACTATGGCAATTACCCATAACCAGTGCCAGCCTAACCTGCGCATCCTGACAGTCTGGCTATCATTATGAAGTTGCGATTTCCAGCTCCAGTAAACGAAAAATTGTGCTGGCAGAAAATAGAACCAATTTAATAACCAATCGCCATAGTAACCGGAGGTCCAGGCAATCAAGCCGTATGTTAAAGCACTGATTAGTCCCCAGAACCAGTTAGACAATAATCCTTTAGCAACCAGTACCACACACAGTACCCCACTGATTGCACTAATCGGGCTGACAAGCCAATTCAGTACAATAGATTGCCAGCTGCTCCAGT
>CAZXTH010000176.1:0-6933 GCA_964643585.1 uncultured Pseudoalteromonadaceae bacterium | reverse complement strand
CTACGAATACAAAGTTCTTGAATACTTTATGCTTAACCCGAATAAAGTGATTTCAAAAACTGAGCTTACCGAACATATTTATGATCAGGACTTTGATCTGGACAGTAACGTTATTGAAGTTTTTGTGCTTCGTTTGCGTAAAAAGCTGGATCCGGACGGAGAGCTGAAACCCATAGAAACTCTCAGAGGCCGCGGTTACCGCTTTACATTGAAAGTCAGCTGATAATCTATGACCTTTTCCCTGAGATTCCGGCAGTTATCTATCAGCATCGTACTGTTGCTGTTGTTACTGCCCAGTTCATTTCTGGCGATAGAGAATGCATTTTACACCCAGTTACTGACCAATACGGAACAGAAACTGGAAGTACATATGTATGCTATTTTGTCAGAGCTGAATATTTCATCAGAGCAGATAGAGCTGACGAATAATTCTCTGGCTCCGGACTTCTACCGCCCTGATTCAGGCCTCAGCGCTTATATCACCCATCATAATCAGATAATGTGGCAGTCGGATTCTTCTCTTACCCAGCAGTTTATTCCGGCTGAACAAAACCTGCCTCCGGGGCAACATATGTTCCGTGAAGAAATACAACACAGCCAGGCTTACTGGGTGCTGAGTATTTCTTTACTGTTTGATGCCGGCGAATATACCAGACCTCTGGCTATCCATGTTGTACAGAGTGAACAACTACTGGCTGCGCCTTTACAAAGCTTCCGCCAGACACTGTTTAAATGGTTTATGGTGGTAGGTATTATTCTGGTCTTGCTGATGTTGCTGGCTTACTACTGGGTAACCAAACCACTGACGAAACTCGATCATGAGATACGCCGTGTTGAGAGCGGACGTCAGGATCAATTAAATGGTAATTACCCTGAAGAACTGAATATCATCAAAGAAGACCTTAACCTGTTGCTGGCTAACCAGAACCGCCAGAAACAGCGTTACCGCCATCACCTGAGTGATCTGGCTCACGCACTGAAAACACCAGTAGCAGTACTGCAAACATCGGCGCTAAGCCAGCAGCCAGAGCTAAAAGAACAACTCGACAGAATTACCGGCATGATTGAGCATCAGCTAAAACGCGCCAGTAGTTCCGGCCAGGATGTCTGGAAGAAACAAATTACAATACGCCCAGTGCTGGATAAACTGACCAGCGCCCTGAATAAGATTTACCGGGATAAAAACTGCACTATCAGTATTAAATGCCAGCCGGATACCGTTTTTCGCGGTGATGAAACAGATCTGATGGAAATGCTGGGTAATCTGCTAGATAACGCCTGTAAAGCCTGCAATAACAAGATTAATGTTACGATCAGCACACGCCCGTTAACCATCATTATCGAAGATGACGGCCCTGGTATTGCCTCTGAAAAACGTGAACAACTGTTTGAACGCGGAACCCGCCTTGATACCTACAAAGAAGGCCATGGTGTTGGTTTATCTATCGTTGCAGAACTGGTGAACTCCTATTCTGGCAAACTTACCGTTGATGACAGCAAACTGGGCGGAGCACGTTTCACCCTGCTGTTTACTGATCATATCTGATACAGGCTCAAGCCTGTATCAACTCTTGTTGCAATATTCATTCAAGGCAGTTTTAATAAACAAACTCTATAATTTTCAACAGGAAACTTTCTGGATGGAACTCAACCCTGCTGTAATCAAAATAAAAAACCTGCGCCTGCGAACGTTTATCGGCATTAAAGAAGACGAAATAAATAATAAGCAGGATGTGATTATCAACGCTCAAATCCGCTATAAGGCAGATAAAGCAGCTGATAGTGATGATATGGATAATGCCCTGAACTACCGCACTATCACCAAGCGTATTATCACTCTGGTAGAAAACAACCGTTTCTCATTACTGGAAAAGCTGACAGCGGAGGTACTGGCTATTACAGCAGAGCATCCGTCTGTTTGTTATGCCGAAGTTGAGGTGGATAAACCCTATGCCCTGCGTTTTGCCGACTCAGTTTCCCTAACGTTATCTGTCAGCAAATAATCGGGAGGTTCTGTTCAGCTATAATTGAAAACAGAGCATCACAAAAAGACACACTAGCATGAACATATTAATCACCGGTGGCACTGGTCTGCTCGGCAAGGCTTTATGCAACAACTGGGTTAGCCAGCATCAGCTTACTGTTCTTACCCGCTCAGCGGCTAAGGCACGTAATATATTGCCCGCTCCGGTGATAATAGAAGAAAATATAGACAATCTTAACTTCAATCAGCTGGATGCTGTCATTAATCTTGCCGGAGAACCTATCGCAGAAAAGCGCTGGACCTCCAGTCAGAAAGACAAAATCTGCCAGAGCCGCTGGAAACTGACAGCACAACTTGCCGGTAAAATACAGGAAGCAGAAAACCCGCCCCATACCTTTATCAGCGGTTCTGCTATTGGCTATTACGGGCGCCAGGGTGAGCAGTTCATTGATGAAAGTTATGATGCCTGCTACCCGGAATTTACTCATACGGTTTGCGCCCGCTGGGAAGCTTTAGCTCAGGATGCAGCTAATAATCACACCCGTATTTGCATTCTGCGTACAGGTATTGTTCTGGCAGAAAATGGCGGAGCCCTGAAAAAGTTACTGCCCCCGTTTAAAATGGGATTGGGTGGCCCTATCAGCAGTGGCCAGCAATATATGTCATGGATTCATATTGAGGATATGGTGCGTATTTTCAGTTTTCTGCTGGAACATCCAACGCTGGCAGGAGTGTTTAACGCAACCGCCCCAGAACCTGTTACCAACAAAGCATTCTGTCAGGTGCTGGCGAAACGCTTGCATCGTCCGGCATTACTGCCGGTTCCTGCTGCGGTTCTGAAATCACTGATGGGAGAAATGGCCGATATGGTACTGTACGGCCAGCGGGTCATTCCATTAAAGCTGCAGCAGGCAGGGTTCAGCTTTCACTACCCTGCTCTGCCAGCAGCCCTGGAAGCATTATCCTTGTAGCACTCTGCGGATAAGCTGCGCCCCCGGAATGCGTAATAAACGCTTCAGCTGCCACCAGCCAAGTAATGTCACGCTGACAATACCCGCCGTCGGTCCTAACCACCAGAATGCGTAATGAAACTCAAAGGGCATATTAAATACCCGTTGCTGCAGGATCAGCAATAATGCTTCAGCCAGCACCGTTGCAAATATCCCGGCCATGGCGCCAAGAATCGCAAATTCCAATAGCAATGCATTGCGCAAAAACGGGTAGCGGGCACCTAAGGTTCTCAGGATTGCCAGTTCCTGCTCTCGTTGTTCCAGCGTAGCCTGCACCTGTGCAATCAGTACCAGAGCAGCCGCCAGAGAAATAATCAGCAAAATGAACCCCAGCGCAATCGTTACCTGGTCAATAATATCATTGACCTGCTGAATAATTGCATCTACCGTCAGCACCGTAATTGTCGGGAACTGCCGCGCCAGCTGATTCAACAATTCTGTTTGTTCCGGTGGCGCATAAAATGCCGAAATATAGGTTGCTGGAAATGATGACAACAACTCCGGGCTCAGAATCATATAAAAGTTTGGCTGCAGACTGTTCCAGTCGACTTTGCGGATACTGCTCACCTCCGCAGTGAGTTGTTGTCCACCAATCGAAAAAGCTAACTGATCGCCCAGTTTTATCTGCATTCGTTCTGCCAGCTGAGATTCCACTGAGACAGAACCAACCGGCGCACTTCCCTGCCAACTGCCACTTTCAATAGTATTATTTGGAGGCAGTTTATCCAACCAGGTAAGATTAAGCTCACGTCCCAGACCTACACGTTGCTCTGAACGATCTTCTTTACTGGCTTCTTCGCGTAATTCTTCATCATTAATGCTTACCAGCCGGCCACGAACCATTGGGTAAAAATCCGTTAGTGTCAATTGATGCTGACGGGCAAACTCTTCCAGAGTATTCACCTCATGCTGCGCAATATTGACCAGAAACTGATTAGGAGCACCTTCCGGGATCTGCCGTTGCCACTGGTCAATCAAACCTGCCCGCAGAAAATAAAGCAACAGACTGAGAAAAATAGCCAGACTAAATGTAATCAGTTGAAAACTGTTTGGCCATAAACGCCGGCGCAAATTGGCTAAAGCCAGTTTACGGGCACTACTCTGTCCGGCGGCAACCGGCTTGGCCAGCTTAACCAGCAAGGCGGCCAGCAACATCAGTAATAAAGAGAACACTCCACACAGCAAAAACAAACCAATACTCAGTACCAGCTCACCACTGAATAACCACATCAGTCCCCATATCGCCACCGCCCCTAATGCCAGTTGCTGTATATCAAACCGCCAGGCACCAGCCGGTTGTTTTAAAACCTCAATTGCTGCAGTTCTGGTAAGACGCCACAGAGGTCGTGCAGCAAATAGTAATGCACAGATAATACAAGTCAGACTACCAAGCCAGAATGGCCGCCAGCTGTATTCCGGTAAATAGTCACTGATGTAATAGCCAATACCAATATGCCCGAGAGTAATAGCAATAGCCCCGGCAATCAGCCCTAAGATCAGGCTGAACACTAATACCAGCAATAAATGGCTGCCATAAATATACTGAGCCTGCCGGGTAGTTGCCCCCAGGGCTTTAATGATGGCCACTGCCTGGGTATGCCGCTGGCTATAACGGCTGGCGGCAACAGCTGCAGCACAGGCTGCCAACACAATACCCAGCAATCCGGCCAATAGCAGGAAACGCTCGGCTCGCTCCATTGCACTGCCCAGTGCTGACTCCCGGTCCATATCCTGCCAGCGCTGATGTACTGTCAGCAACGGTGTAACCTGTTGTTCAAACTGAGCCAGAGCAGACTGACTACCCGCAAACAGGTAACGATAACTGATGCGGCTGCCTGGCTGAATAATGCCTGTCGCCTGCACATCATCCAGGTGCATCAGTACTCTGGGCGAGCTACCAAAAACACTCAACGGAGCATCGGGTTCCGACACTATCACTCCAGCTACTTTCAGCTGGCTGACCCCCATTTCCACTACGGAACCAGGCTCAACCTGCAACAGACTGAATAATCTCGGTTCCAGCCAGATTTCCCCCGGGGCAGGAGTCGCTTCAGCTCCGCTGGTAATATCTGCCGAACGGCGCAGCGTCAGAGTGCCCCGCAACGGATATTCATTACTGACAGCTTTTACCGTCACCAGTTGCATATTATCGTCACCGGCAAACAGCATAGAATTAAACTGTAGTTGTTGCGCAGATTCAATATGACTTTGCTGCGCCAATTGCAGAATATCAGGGTTAAACGGTTGTGATGAGCGCAGAACTCTGTCTGCAGCTGTAAATTGGGCGCTGCGTTGTGCCAGTGCACTTTTTACACTTTCAGTGATACCGCTTAAACTGACAACCGAACCAACGGCCAGAAACAATGCAAAAGCGATTACCCACAACTCTCCCCGGCGTAATTCCTGCCAGAACAAGCGCCATGCTATCTTAGCCCACATGCGTATTCCCCTGCCCATCGCTATTAGTAAAACGGCCTGCCTGCATATGCAGCTGTCGCTGGCAACGACTTGCCAGAGCCGGGCTATGAGTCACCAATACCAATGTAGTGCCCTGCTGGGTATTAAGCTCAAACAGCAAATCTTCAATTTTACGACCCGTCGCCGCATCCAGATTAGCAGAAGGTTCATCGGCAAATAACACTGCTGGCTGAGTGATAAAAGCTCTGGCTATTGCCACCCGTTGTTGTTCTCCACCCGATAATTGCGAAGGATAAAAATGTGCACGCTCAGCCAGCCCGACTTTTTCCAGCAGTTCCATGCCACGTATTCTGGCATCTTTATCTCCGGCGAGCTCGCTCGGTAGGGTTACATTTTCCAATGCCGTAAGACTGGGTAGTAGCAGGAAAGACTGAAACACAAATCCAACCTGAGCAGCCCGGATACTTGCCCGCTCATCTTCCGTCAACTGATGCAACGGTTTTCCGGCCAGATATACCTCGCCTTTGGTTGGAATATCCAGACCCGCCAGTAAACTCAGCAAAGTTGATTTTCCAGAACCGGAGGCTCCGACAATAGCAACTGTCTCAGCCTGATTGATCGTCAGGCTGATATCGTGCAGGATAGTCAGTGAACCATCGGTGACTTTTACACTCTTAACCAGGTTTTTGGCTTGTATATGTATTTCAGGTGAAGTGATCATGCGTTTTATCTTAATTCTGTTAGTGGGTTTAGTCAGTCCGGTCTGTTTGGCCCAGAAATTTATGATTCTCGGAGACAGCCTCAGTGCTGGTTACGGTATGCAGCAGCATCAGGGCTGGGTACATTTGCTGCAACAACAGCTGCAGGAACAGCAATCTCCGGTACAGCTGATCAATGCCAGCATCAGCGGTGAAACGACGGGTGGAGCACTTGCCCGGCTGCCAGCCTTGCTAAAGGAGCACCAGCCAGATGCCGTTCTGGTTGAGCTCGGCGGTAATGATGGCTTGCGTGGTTTCAACCCAGGCCTGATCAGTAATAACCTCAGCCAGATTATTGAGCTTATTCAGCAGCATAATGCGACCGCTGTTTTAATGCAAATTCGCATTCCGCCAAACTATGGCCCACGGTATGTCGAAAAGTTCAGCGCTTTGTATCCTGAATTGGCACAACAACACGAGATTACGCTGTGGCCATTTTTCATGGAAGACATTGCGCCAAATCCTGAATTGATGCTCCCGGACGGTATTCATCCGAACCAGGAAGCTCAACCCAGAATAACAATAATTGTTGGAAAATTACTGGACGCTTTCCTGCAGGAAAAATCTTGATTAATGACCATCTGTCGGCCGTAACAATGCGGCCGGTGAGTTAATGTTAGCGGTAATGGAATTAAAGCAGGTAATAATCAGAAGTCTTAAAAGCAAAAAACCGGCATTGCCGGTATTGTTCAATCGTAAATCTTTGCTGATTTTCAGATTGGCTGCTTTAATTGGCGTCCCCTAGGGGATTCGAACCCCTGTT
>CAZXTH010000175.1:6012-6969 GCA_964643585.1 uncultured Pseudoalteromonadaceae bacterium | reverse complement strand
GTCTGGTGCAGGCCCATTGTGTTGTAAGTTGCCAATGGACCCGAACGTTTACCGCGACAGAAAGCGGTAGCTGGAGTACTGGTACTGCCACTGTGCTGGGTGATATTCAGCTCAGAGCCAACCCTGCCAGCTTCAGCCTTAATACCGGAGAGACTCAGGTTCTGACTATTACGGCAAGCTCGGGGTTCACCTCTGATAGCCCCTGGCAATTTGGCCAGTTGGTTCTGACCAATGGTAATGCAGAACAAACATTACGTTTACCGGTTGTCGCCAGTTTTGTTCCAGGGGTAGGTCCTGAACAGGCAGTGATTACTGCACATAACACGGAAGGTTCAATCCTGCTTGAAGGGTTTAGTACCGCTGCCAATCTGGATTCCATCCTGCCTGTGGCACGAGGGCTGGTAAAGGCGGAGCATTATAATATTCAGTTGCCTGCTCCGGTTACGCAGCCTAACTATATGGAATGGACTTATATCAGAGAAAATCGCTTTGTGTTGCCACTGGTGATTACCAATAGCACTCAACGGGTCAGGGTTAAAGTGGAAGGCACTACCAGCCCGGATTTGGATCTGTATATCGGGCTGGATGAAAATATTAATGGAGACGTAGAAGCTTTTGAAGGGACTAATAATCTGTTGTGTATGAGTGCCGGAGTGGATTCTAACGAAATCTGTGATTTGCTGACCCCTGAACCGGGAGTTTATTATATCGCTCTGCATAACTTCGAAGGCTCTGCACCGGGAGCCGTGGATGATGTCAGCCTGTCAGTTGCAGTAATCAGTGATTATGATGCTGCTAATCTGGCATTAACTATCGAACCGGCAACCGGCCAGCAGTTTGCATTACATGGAACATGGCAACTACCTGATGCTAATCCGGGTGATATTTATATTGGTGTGGTTGGTGCGGAAACAGCTACTGGTCAGCGATTTGGCTTAACGGCAATAAACATTGAAA
>CAZXTH010000175.1:1074-6002 GCA_964643585.1 uncultured Pseudoalteromonadaceae bacterium | reverse complement strand
GAAATTGCCCGGCCGGTGCTTGTTTTACTGCCTGAGGTAACAGCGGTAAAAGCGGGGAATGAACTGAATTATCAATTGACTCTGGCTGCAAATAACAGTGGTAACGCCAGAGCGCTGGATATCAGTTTACCATTGCTTGAAGGAATGCATTTAATCGCTATAAACGATGTGGAATTTTCAGTACAAAATGAGCAGGTATTTTTTCATCTGGTGCAAGCTGGTGGTGCAGCAGAGCAAAGCTTTATATTGCAGTTTGCTACTGAACAAAATATCAGTAGCCAGGTACAGCTGCCACTGACATACCGGCTCAACCGTATCCAGCAGGAAAGTGTACTTGCAGCCAGTGTTGAAATACTGGCAGAGCTAATGTTGCAAATAAACGGTGTTCAGAGTTTCAGTTCAAGCGGTAAACCCGGCAGTGTGATAGGTTTAGCTGCTCAGAGTAATAATCCTGTGATACTTGACTGGCAACAGGTTTCAGGCCCTGCGATTAATCTGAAGGCAACCTCTGCGGAACAACGTATCACCTTACCTGATGCAGATGGTCAAACTATTATACTTAACCTGACAGCAACAGACTCGCTTGGACAAACTCAGACAGCTACAGCCAGTATTAAAATAGAAGCCACAGGCAAAAGTGGGGGGAGTTCTGGCTGGTTATTACTGATACTTGCTCTGATTTCTATAGTTGTGAGATATAACAGACAATATAAATAACCGGTTGGAGTCATTTTTCTTTAATAAACCCTTACTTCGGTAAGGGTTTATTTTTATTACATTATTTTTGATTTTGCAGAGTCGTTTACAAAAAAGAACATTCTGGTTTTATGGCGAATGTAATATCGGTCGCTTAACATAACTTAACGAAAAAAGTTCCGGTGTTTTTACATTGACGGAGGGGAGTGTTGTATGAACCTTAATACTTCAGTAAAACAGCCTGCTATGAGAAAGCGGTTGCTGCTGAGCCTGTTATTGGCTTTTGCTGTTACAGGTTGTGGTGGTGGCAGTGATAGTGAGGTTCCGGGAAACTCCGGAGGCGGTACACCCCCTGGAACAGAAATACCGGGCGGTGGAAATCCAGGTAGTGGTAATCCTGGGGAAGGAGGGTACCCGGATGCAGATTTACCTGAGCCTGAGTTTGAAAGTGCGCCTAATCCTGAAATTGCACCGCTGCCAAAAGCTGGAATAGCGGCTTTACCACAGCCTCCGGCAGAGCTGAGGCTGGCAAGCAACTACGATAAAACGTTACCGGGGCAACTGCTGAATATGGCATCTGTCACTGTGACTTCTTCTGGCGATGAGAATAACAATAACACAGCAGATAAAGTGATTGATGGCAATCCCGCTACCCGCTGGGAAAGTGCTTGGGGCAATGGTGTCGAAGACCCGGATAATGCCTGGTTACAGTTTGATTTTGGAGAAAAGACCGCCATTGGCTCTATGAAAATAGAGTGGGAACGTGCCTATGGTGAAGAATACGCACTTTATATTTCTGACGACGGGCAAAACTGGTATCAGTTGCGTTATGTGACCGGTGCGAAAGGGGGAACAGACGAATTTTTTAACCTTGATGTTAATGCCCGATATATCCGTTTGCAGGGGATTACCCGTCATACCCAGTATGGTTATTCTATTTTTGAGGTTGGGTTCACATCGCCGGGTAGTGATAACACCATGCCAGTGCTCAATACCTCTTATATTGAGTATCCGTTGAGTGGTAGCGGGCGCGTACCATTGCCTGCGCCAGCACAACCACTTGAAACAGTCAGATTTACGTTAGCTGACGGCACTCTGGTTACCCGTTTTGGTATGACTGGCCGTTCCCGTCATGCTCGTGAGCGCGGTGAGGAATGGAATGAATATGGTTATGGCCTCAATGAAACGGTATATGCCGATGGCAGCCCACGGGATAAAGGCCCCGGTGCACACCTGAATTTTGTTGCCAACTATTTCCAGAACAGAACCTGGGGTGTTGAATTTATCGACAATACCAATGTAGCAGGTGTCACTGCACCGCAAATCATTGTGAATCAGTATTTTCAGCAGGATCAGAAAGGTGGCGGCCATGCTTTTGTCCGCAGATTTGATGAGCCGAATGTTACTGGTTTTGGCTGGATGAGTCCGGGGCGGCTACTGGATAATTCAACTTACCTGAGTGATGGTGCACCTTGCCCTATCATGACCAAACCAGCTAACGGTGTTCTGTTAAGGCCGGATAGTGGCTTTGATGGCATTATCGGAGCCAATGATGGTTGCAGTGTGGTGTTTAATACTTACCCCGGCCACAGAGCTATTTCTGCCAATGCAGATGGGGTACTGGCACCTAACGGCAACACTGTGCCGGCGCGCTCGCTTAAAAAAGGCGATGTGATAGAGTTTACCAGTTCTTTCTTTTCAACCCGGGAAGCGATGGATGCTGTTGGCGATAGTGGAGCATTCCGTTATTACACCAATGAAATGACCTATGTTATGGGTGATGGGTTACGCCCGTGGTATGGTGTACAACCCAGACTGATGAATGAACCGCTGCCAGAAGAAACATTACAGGGCGGGCGAGGCTCCATTTCATACGATTATGCTGATAATGCAACGTTTATGTTTCAGCAACCGCACACCACTATTGGTATGCAAAACATGCAGCGCTTTGTAGAAGGGCGCCGCTGGTTGCACACGAATTTATGGACCGGTGAGCATAACGAGCCGGACAATGACCGCAATGATGCTGGCAGAGGGTTGCAAGGTAAGCATTTTAACCAATCTTCCTGTTTCAACTGTCATATCAATAATGGCCGCAGTGTTGCGCCGGTCAGAGTGAATCAGCGGCTTGATACCTTTGCGGTACGCACTGGTGCAACCGGGACTGATGCAAATGGTAACTATCTGCCTCACCCGATCTATGGCCAGGCAATGCAGATGAATGCCCGCTCATTAAGCACCGGAGGCATGCAGAACTGGGGAAATGGTGCCTGGGTTTCAGGTTTTACGACCAAAAATGTCGTGCTGGCAGATGGCACTGTGGTTGAATTGCGCAAACCGGAAATTTCGTTTGAAGGCCCTGAACCTGAGGCTTATTCAGTTCGTTCCGCTCAGCCACTGATTGGTATGGGATTGCTGGAAGCCATTCCGGATGAAACCATTCTGGCAAGGGTGCGTACAACTCCTGATGATGATGGTGTGCTGGGTACCGCCAACTATGCCTATGATCCGGAAACCGGTGAGGTCCGTCTAGGCCGTTATGGCTGGAAAGCTGCCAAAGTCAGTTTACGGCATCAGGTTGCCGGTGCGGCATTACTGGATATGTCGGTTACTTCTTCAATTTTTCCTAACCGCGGTTGTCTGGCCGGTGCTCAGAGTTGTACCTCCGGTGTTGTAGAAACAGGATTGTCTGACGAAGCGCTGGAATTAATGACGCAGTACCTGCACTTGTTAGGTGTACCGGCACAACGTAGTCTGGTTAGTGGCTACCCTAATGGTGTTACTCCGATGGCTTATCTGGATGTTGAACCTGCAAAAGTGGCTCGTGGCGAACAGGTGTTCAAAGAAATCCGTTGTAATGCTTGCCATATCAGTGAGGTTCGCACCGGTAATGGTACCGAGTTTGATGAAGTTCGGAACCAGGCAATCAAGCCTTATACCAATATGCTGTTACACGACATGGGGCCTGAGCTGGCAGATAATTTCTCTGAAGGCCTGGCTGCTGGAAACATGTGGCGTACATCTGCCCTGTGGGGAATTGGCTACACTGAATTTGTTGCCGGTGGTGTAGCTTTTGGGTACTTGCACGATGGCCGTGCCCGTACACTGACCGAAGCTATTTTGTGGCACGGAGGAGAAGCTGAAACGATTAAAAACCGCTTTATTAATTTACCGACTGATGAACGCGAAGCGTTGCTGTCGTTCCTGAAATCTCTGTAATACCCCCTCCCGGCACCAAGGGCTGTTGATCTTTGGTGCCGGTTTTCACTTTTCTTAATTATATTTCCACAGCACTGCCAAGCTGGGGTAAAATGTGCGCTACTTTTTCCTGCTGCCTGGTACTTCTGAATAAGTACATATTTCCGGCACATAATTAGAATTTTAAACATGTCAGAACTGAATTTGATCAATGAAATTAATAGCAGAAGAACCTTTGCTATCATTTCTCACCCTGATGCCGGTAAAACGACTATTACCGAAAAAGTCCTGCTATTCGGACAATTGATCCAGAAAGCAGGTACTGTTAAAGGTAAGAAATCCGGCCAGTTTGCTACGTCGGACTGGATGGAAATGGAGAAAGAACGGGGCATTTCTGTTACTACTTCCGTTATGCAGTTTCCGTATGCCGAATGTCTGGTAAACCTGCTGGATACTCCAGGTCACGAAGACTTTTCTGAAGATACCTATCGTACACTGACCGCTGTAGATTCCTGTCTGATGGTTATCGACGGCGCCAAGGGTGTTGAAGAACGTACTATCAAGCTGATGGAAGTTACCCGGCTGCGTGATACTCCTATTCTGACTTTTATGAATAAAATGGACCGCGATATCCGCGATCCGGTCGATTTGCTGGACGAAGTAGAAAGCGTACTGAAAATTGCCTGTGCTCCGATAACCTGGCCGATTGGGTCAGGTAAAGAGTTCAAAGGTGTTTATCACATTCTGCGAGATGAAGTCATTTTTTATAAGTCCGGTATGGGGCATACCATTCAGGATGTTGATATTGTCAAAGGACTGGATAACCCGGAGCTGGATAAACGTATTGGCTATTTTGCCCAGCAACTGCGTGATGAAATGGAACTGGTGAAAGGTGCCAGCCATGAGTTTGATCAAGAGTTGTTTCTTAAAGGTGAGCTGACACCGGTATTTTTTGGTACAGCGTTGGGTAACTTTGGTGTTGATCATATGCTGGATGGCCTGACAGCATGGGCTCCGGGCCTGTGGCTCCGGAG
>CAZXTH010000175.1:0-1064 GCA_964643585.1 uncultured Pseudoalteromonadaceae bacterium | reverse complement strand
CCACAGACAGTCGCACCGTACAGCCTTCAGAAACCGGTTTTAGCGGCTTCGTGTTCAAAATTCAGGCGAATATGGATCCGAAGCACCGTGACCGGGTGGCCTTCTTACGTATCGTATCTGGTAAGTACGAAAAAGGCATGAAGGTTCGCCATGTCCGTTTGGGCAAAGATGTACTGATACCACAGGCGCTGACATTTGTTGCCGGAGATCGTGAACATCTGGAAGAGGCCTATCCTGGCGATATTATCGGTTTACATAACCACGGTACGATTAAAATTGGCGATACTTTCACTACCGGTGAGAATATGCAGTTTACCGGTATTCCTAACTTTGCACCTGAGCTGTTCCGTCGTATCCGGTTACGCGATCCGTTAAAACAAAAACAATTACTGAAAGGGTTAGTGCAGTTGTCGGAAGAAGGTGCCGTGCAGGTATTCCGTCCACTGGATAATAATGACCTGATTGTAGGGGCCGTTGGTGTGCTGCAGTTTGATGTGGTTGTTCACCGCCTGAAGTCAGAATATAACGTGGATGCTATTTACGAAAGCGTTAACGTAACAACAGCCCGCTGGGTATACAGCGATGATGTTAAAGCACTGGAAGAGTTTAAGAACAAAGCCAGTCTGAATCTGGCACTGGATGGGGGCGATGCACTGGCTTATGTTGCCCCGACAATGGTGAACCTTAATCTGGCGATGGAACGTTATCCGAAAATCAAGTTCCACAAAACACGTGAACACTGACAGGCATTTGCATGAATATTAAACAACTGATTACAGAAAAAACGCTGGCAGCTTTTGCGGCAGTGGGTATACCCGAAGGCACTAACCCTGCTGTGACAGTCAGTACCCGCCCGGAGTTCGGTGATTACCAGATTAACGGTGCAATGGGAGCTGCCAAAGCACTGAAAACCAATCCCCGCCAGTTGGCACAGCAATTAGTGGATGCGCTTGAGCTGGGTGATATGGCAGAAAAAACAGACATCGCCGGGCCGGGCTTTATTAATGTCACCCTGTCACGCGCATGGCTGGCACGGCAACTGGCTACTGCTGCCAGCGACAACC
>CAZXTH010000174.1:0-7046 GCA_964643585.1 uncultured Pseudoalteromonadaceae bacterium | reverse complement strand
CCTTGGCAGCTCAGGAGACAGACCTGCCGCATTGGCTGAACTGATGGGTATCATTCTGAATGACGGTAAGCGCTTGCCTTCCATCCGGTTTACTCAGCTACATTTTGCTGCAGACACACCATACGAAACACGTTTTGCCAGAGTATCGCCCACAGGCCAGCAAGTTCTGGCACCTGCTGTCGCGGCAATCTTAAAAACTGTACTGGCAGAAGTTGTTACAGACGGCACAGCCAGAAGATTACACAATACCTTTGATGTGACCGTCGGAGGAAAAACAGGTACCGGCGATAACCGTATCAGCACGGTTTCAAGTCGGGGGCAAACCATCTCATCCACCGCACTTAACCGAACTGCAACCTTCACATTCTATCTTGGTGACCAGCATTTCGGTGTTTTAACAGCCTATGTGCCTGGCAGAAGCGCTGAGCAATTCAGATTTACGTCCGCCTTGCCCTTGCAGGTACTTAAAGGAATGAAACCGTTATTGTCACCTTATCTGTTAAACGATAACTGCTTTGATAGCGTACAAAGATAAGATATAAATAATTTATATCTTATCTTTTGATACCTCAGGAATTGTATATTCATATCATCATCTGCTTTCTAAAAAACAATCCCTCTCAAAAATATTAATATTTATTTAATTTATTTCTTATATCTTATTTGTTTTATCTTGCCTGACATAATAACCGCTATATTTTTCCTACTGAAGTTTTTAAGAAAATTTTTATTTCTGCAAAGTGCTTTTGATGGCTTATTGCAAATAATAATCAATTAATAAATTCAGCCAATAATTATGCAATAGAAACAATAAAGTCATAACAATCCATGGGAAGGAAATTGCAAGATGAAAACACTAAAAACACCGTTAGTAAGTTGTGTCGCGCTAGTTTTACTATCGCTACCTCTGACACTACAAGCTAAAGCGTCTTACGCTGATTCGGCTGCTGCATGTACAGTTGAAAGCAGTTGGCTTACAACCCCTTCGTTACCAGCTGAAGTCAAAAAGAGCGGTTCTGATGGCAGCTCAAACTTCTGTGATTTTTATCAATTTTCAACGCAGACTTTTTTATATCTTATGTCACAGGCCAAAGGTACTGATAAACGAAACTTTGAAGTTCAGGAAAATTATCCTTTGCTGGAGTTTAACGATGACGGCTCTCCGGCAAACTCTTGTGATAACATCATTAAAGGCCCAACGCTTAGAACCAGTCTGGCAAAAACAACCCCCTCAACTGGTCAGGCAGGCGGTGGAGCGACTATTTATGCTCAGGATGGCAACGTAGTCTATTACGATGTACGTTTCAGCAAAGCATTATGTAACCTGACCGGCAGTGCTGTTGAACTGCAAAAACAAAATATTACTAATTTCCCTGCTGGCACCATGGAGCTGAAATTTGGCTGGAAAGCATTATCAGCAGCAGAAATCTCCTCAGAAACCTTTGTAACTCAAAAACAAGTCATAGACGGGAAGGCTGTTACTTTAGGTTTAGCTGGCATGCATTTGGTTGTGGCAACCAAAGATCATCCGGAATTTATCTGGGCAACGTACGAACACAAGAGCAATACCCCTGATTGTACGCCGCAACAACCTCAGACAGGCACCAACTGGGCATTTGCCAGTGCCAGTTGTACAGCCGGTTTGCCGGGAACAGCAGCTGAGGGCAATGCCTGTAATTTTAATAATCCGCTGAAGAATCAGACTTCACCAACTGGTGCTCCGACTAATATTTGCCGGGTTTATCCTTACGGTACCGCCGCAGGTGATTTAAAAGCTGATGAAAATGTTGCAGATATCATGCAACAGAATGAAGGTCTGGATAAATTGCTGTCTCAGTCTTCGGTTCCCTCTTCAATGAAAGTACTGAGTAACTATTTTACTGTGGGGGCTTTGTGGGTAAGTGACATTAGTAAAAGTTCGGGTGGCACTGGAGTCCCAAACGAGCGTGGTTCTTTACGCTTAGCCAATACAGTGGCAGAAACGGATTACCAGCATGTAAATTTAAATTCCAACTTTGCCAGTAACTGCTTTGGTTGCCATAACTATGCTGGCACAAGTCAACAGGTGCATAATAATATTACTTCACAGGCACTGAGCCATATTTTTAAGGATATAAAAATAGGTCAAGGCGAAAACATTGATGTCACCTCGAAAAAAACCATTATGGACAATAATTCAGCCGCCGGTATTTGTGGTGGCGAAACGGGTGTCTGTAAAAGTGCAGCCAGCTACTTAAAATGGAATGGTAACTGGACCAATGCAAACGCCTCTGCCGGTTCGGTATGCGGCTGTACCGGTATATAGCTGAATGGCTTAACTGGAACAATGCTGTATTTATTAGCTCTCCGACTTTAGCCTGCCGTCCTTCGGCAGGTTGTTCTCGCCTCACTTATAAAAACTCACTAAAAAATAGTCGTTATGACTAAAACCTTGTTTAACCGTAAAGACAACCTCAGTATAAAATACTCAAGCAATTGATATTAAACTATAAAATTAATGGCACAGACACTGCAAATACACGTCATACTCACTTCAAATAAAGGAAAAATAATGAGCGTTATCCGGTTATTAATGAATATTCTGTGGTTTGTGCTTGGCGGACTAATGATGGGCATCGCATGGTGGTTTGTTGGCCTGATATGTTTTGTCAGTATTATCGGAATCCCCTTTGGCCGCGCCTGTTTTGTAATCGGTGAACTGGCTTTCTGGCCTTTTGGTCAGGATACAGTAAACCGCCGTTACATTAATAAATACGATGATATCGGTACCGGTGCTTTCGGCACGTTGGGCAACATTATCTGGTTTTTGCTGGCAGGCATCTGGCTGGCTATCGGGCATATTGTGAGTGCATTTGCCTGTTTTATTACTATTATTGGAATTCCATTCGGTATTCAGCATCTGAAGCTGGCAATGCTGACACTGGCCCCGGTAGGTAAGACCGTTGTATCATCACGGGCAGTTTAACTATTCAGGTAAGCCCGATGAATCAACCCAAGCCAGATACTGCAGCGAGCAAATATCCGCGTATCTGGCAAACCGTATTGCAAATTCCCGCAGGTAAGGTTGCCAGCTATGGGCAAATAGCCGACTTGGCAGGTTTACCCGGAAGAGCCAGACTGGTTGGCAAAGCGTTGGGATATGCTCCTGCTCAAATGCAGATCCCTTGGTACAGGGTATTACGTAGTGACCGCAGCCTGGCTTTTCCGTCAGGTTCAGAAGCAGCAGAACACCAGCGCAGTTTGCTGTTGGCTGAAGGCGTGCTGGTTAGAAATAACCGGGTGGCGGCTACCGATTTATGGCAACCGGATCTGGCAGATCTGTTATTCCGATTACAGTATTAGCGCCGCTTACTATGAATTATCTGGCCCATGCCTTTCTTGCTAAACCAACATTACATTCTCTGACCGGTAATCTGCTGGGCGATTTCTGCAAAGGCGTTGATACAACTCTGCTGCATCCGCAAATATACGCCGGCCTGATGAATCACCGTGCCGTTGACCTTTTTACTGATCATCATCCTGAGGTAAAGGCAGCTAAAGCATTATTTTCACCGCAGCGGCGGCGATTTGCCGGTGTGGCTCTTGATGTCCTGTTTGATCATTATCTTATCGTACACTGGCACCGTTACAGTAAAACGGCATTTTCAGGCTATAAAACACAGCTGTATCAACAGCTCCGGCAAGCGTTACCACTGATGCCATTATCAATGGCCAGCACAATTAACAATCTGGTAAAGCATGACTGGCTGCAACAATACCAGCAACTGGACAAAGTGGCAGTGGCATTGGATCGTATTGCATCTAGGATCCGTTTCAAGCATCAGTTTTATGGTATTGGCGAAGAGCTTACCAAACATCATCAGGAGCTGGAGCAGCTTTTCCTGCACTTCTTCCCACAGCTGCAACAACATGTAGCTGAGCTAACAATAGAATCAACAGATAGTGACTGAACCTTTCCATTTCACAGCCTAGGGGCAAATGAGTTAAATCCGTTGCTTGAGATCAAAAACCCATACAGCTTTTTGCTTAAATTTAGCCAGAATATTGCTAAAAAACCCTGCAATTCGCTAGACTACGCCCTCTGAATAATCCAGATACATATGGGAGCGCACAATGGGCGCACAATGGAAAGCAAAACACAAACAGGATGCGGCCGCCGCTAAGGGCCGTATTTTTACTAAACTGGCAAAAGAAATCATGGTTGCAGCACGCAACGGTGCAGATCCGGATATGAATTCCAAACTGCGCTCTGCTATTGAAGCTGCGAAAAAAGCATCAATGCCAAAAGATACTCTGGAGCGGGCAATTAAGAAAGGCGCAGGCTTGCTTGATGGTCCGGTAAACTATGAGTACACCATGTATGAAGGTTTTGCTCCGCATCAGGTACCGGTTATCGTTGAATGTCTGACTGATAACAAAAACCGTAGTGCACAGAGTATACGTATGTTGTTCCGTAAAGGGCAACTGGCAACATCCGGGGCCGTATCATGGGATTTTAAACATCTGGGACAAATTGAAGCGACAGCGGCAACACCAGATGCTGATCCGGAACTGGCAGCAATTGAAGCTGGCGCGCAGGATTTTGAGCAAGGCGAAGATAACGAAATCGTGTTCCTGACAGAATTAACCGATCTGGATGCCGTAAGCAAAGCATTACCGGAATTTGGCTTTACTGTAACCTCTGCCAAACTGGTATATCGTGCTAATAACCCGGTATCAGTAGATGATGCAGCAAGAGCGGAAGTAGAAGCCTTTCTGGAAGCTATTGATGCGGATGACGATGTCCAGAACGTTTATGTTGGTCTGGCTGACTAATCATTCTGCAGGGGCTGCAAATCTGGCAGCCCCGCTTTTCCTCAACTACGACCTGCCAAACAGTAATTTCCAGATGCTGCTGCGTCTTTCCTTATGATACTGCTTGCGCAGGTTATCGATTTGCTGCAAGTGCTGCTGCACCAGCGGCATATCATCATTAACTGCAGCTCTTTCTGCTGCCTGAAGCTCAACCAATACCTTATCCAGCCCTTCACGATAAACCACTGCTTTTTCTTCCGGAAAGTGAGCACTAGCAGCCAGCTCGGTCAGATTTGTTAACTCTTGCAGATAAGGTTGCACTTCTATAACTGTGGTTGCCTCCCTGGCTTTTTTAAACTTAAAGCCCATATTTTTCATGGTAGCTTCCAGATCAGGTACCGCAACAGCCTGTAAGGGTAAAATCAGACACATAACCAGAGCAAAAATCAAATTTTTCATAGAGATACAACTCCTTTCAGAAAAAGCGGGCTTCAGTATACCTTAACTTTCCCTTTATTTATCGCAACGGCCGGGCAAATGATTGAATTTTATGCCTGAAGATGTCAAAAATAAGCTGACATTACAGACTTATTACAACGGACCCATTCATGCATAAAACGCTTCTTTCTATCAGTATCAGCGGATTGTTGCTTGCCTGCAGCAGTCAATATCAGACCCCAGCTCAGGAAACGACACAACAACAAGCTCAGCGGATTGCACAGCAAAACATTATTATTGATACGCATATTGATGTGCCCTATCGCCTGCATAAAAAATGGGAAGATGTTTCTCAAGCCACTACGCATGGAGAGTTTGATTATCCAAGAGCAATACAGGGTGGCCTGAATGCACCTTTTATGTCTATTTATATTCCGTCATCATTTGAAAGAAACGGCGGCAGCTACCAGTTGGCAAATCAATTGATTGATAGCATGGAAGCACTGGTTGGACGCGCACCGGATAAATTCGCAATGGCTTACAGTAGTCAGGATGTCATTGAGCAATTTGGCAGCGGTAAGGTTTCGCTGGCTCTGGGCATGGAAAATGGTGCACCAATTGAAGGCAAGCTGGAAAATCTGCAACACTTTTATGATCGGGGTATCCGTTATATCACTCTGTCACACTCGGAAAGCAATCATATTGCAGATTCCAGTTATGATATCCGCCGACAGTGGCATGGTTTAAGCCCATTCGGTAAAGAGTTAGTCGTTGCTATGAACAACACCGGCATCATGATCGACGTATCACATATTTCTGATCAGGCTTTTTATCAGGTTGTAGAAATCAGTAAAGTTCCGGTTATTGCGTCACATTCATCCTTGCGTTCATACGTTCCAGGATTTGAGCGCAATATGGACGACAAAATGGTTAAAGCGCTGGCTGCAAACGGCGGTGTTATTCAAATTAACTTTGGCTCAGCGTTTGTCAATCCACTGGCGAACCAGTGGGGAGAACGGCTGAAAGCAGCGCGCGAAGCCGCAGGTACCCCGGCCGCAGATTTCCGCCAGCAATATGCTGTTCAGAACCCCTACCCTTTTGCAACAATAGAGACCGTACTTGATCATATCGATCATGTTGTAAAACTGGTAGGTATTGATCATGTTGGTATCGGTTCAGATTACGATGGAGTTGGTGACTCATTGCCAGAAGGCCTGAAAGATGTTGCCAGCTACCCGAACCTGATTGAAGGTTTGCTGAAACGCGGTTACAGCGAGCAGGATATCGGTAAGATTCTGTCTGGTAACCTGCTGCGGGTGTGGAAGCAGGCTGAAGATTACGCCAAAGCACATAAACCAGGCTGATGCTCTAATAATATAACCCCACAGCTAAAACAAGCTGTGGGGTTATATTGATCAGCGCTGTATCAGCGCTGCTAATAAACCAATCAGTCCTCCCAGTACACCACCCCATACCACCAGCCAGCCAAGGTGCTGACGGATAATCTGCTGTACCATATCTTTAACCATTACCGGTGTTAGCTCATCCAGACGCTGCTGTACAATCAGGCCAATATGTTCACGGATTTGCTCTGAAGAACCGGTTTGTTGCAGTTGCTCTTGCAATAATTGGTGAAACTCCTCCGTTGCTGCCATGTCTACCAGGGACTGTTTTAAGCGGGCAATAAAAGGTTCTTTTAACGGCATAAGTACAGCTGAACCTCCTAGCATAGCCAGCATGCCGCCAAATGAAGAGCGCTCAACGACTGACAATAAGGAATCAAATGCCGGGGACATATCCGTTTTCTCTATTAC
>CAZXTH010000173.1:2161-7088 GCA_964643585.1 uncultured Pseudoalteromonadaceae bacterium | reverse complement strand
ATCGAGCCCCCATGGAAGGGTTTACGGCGTGTTAGCGTAAGTAAGGTGATGGATGTCCTAATCTTAATTGAATCGGCATTATGCTATTGCAGCCTTTTTATCATAACGGATAAACCAAACCATCCTTGCCGGTAAACTGTTTATCTCCGGCATGACAGCAATGTAGCTGGCGCCCGCTCAGCATGCTAAACCAGCAACTGGTTTTATTGCCCGGTTCGTTAACCTGCAACTGAATATCATCAATACCGGCACTGTCGTGCATACCGTTAATTCCCGCGGGGTTAATAATCAGCTCAATATGCCGGTTATTGCTGTTCAGCAGTAACGAAGACGGCGAGGCTTTATGGCCCTGTAAACCAACAAACTGTGCCGGATGTAATAATCCGCTGATCCGGCCGTCATCCATAAACGCCAGTAGATGCTGGTAATACACGACATAACTGCACACATGCTGGTGAGAACCGGTTTCCAGTGGGCACACTTTATCCAGGAAACGTTTGCAATAATTCAGCTGCTGCTGAAGGTGGTGCTGGTTCAGCTCGGTTACTCTGGTAATTTCATGCCGGATATATTGGTCAAAACCGCTATCCGGTTGGGGCAGTATCGTTATGGCGGTCATGGCTTGCTCCTTATCCTTTCCTGTGTTGGCAGTACGTGTTGCACTTGCTTAAAAAACAGTCTAGGTTATTTTTATGCATAATTTCACAATGGAAATTTCACACTGTGAATTTTACAAAATGAAAGCCAGAAAAAGCCTGTTACGCCAATCCCACTTTCTGGGAACCAAGATCAGAAACCTCAGGAAAAGTAATAACCTGACGATTGAGGAGTTATCTGCCCGCTGTATCCGGCTGAATCCGGAGATGGCGCCTTCAGTTTCTTACTTGTCGATGATTGAACGGGGTAAGCGGGTGCCATCACCTGAAATGCTGGATGTTATTGCAGCGGTGTTTCAGAAAGAAAGTGACTGGTTTCTGGATGGTGAAGGGCAACAACAGGATGTTACACCCAGTAAAGGTAATCGTGGTGGATTAAGCGGTATGCCACTGGAGCCAGGTTTTTTATTCTCTGATGCCATTTTACAGATAGCTTTGCCGGAATTGCTGTCACAAACCGGAACCAGTGGCCGCCAGTTTACACAATTGCTGATTCGGGCGTATCAGGAGCATCACCAGAACCATTTTCCGGAACTGGAGCGGGCGGCAGAGGAAATTGGCAGTAAACAAATGCTGCTTACCGTTGAAGAACTCTTTGCTCTGGCTGCCAGAACAGGTCTTAATATCCGGTGGTTTGATGAAGCTCCGCAGGAAATAAAAGATGAACTGGGTATTTTGTCCAAAAATGTGCAGACGTCATTTTTCACTCCGCCGACAACAGTGCATCTTAACCGTTTGCTGCAGGCTGTACCTACCCGCCTGAAGTACGAACTGGCTGTACATATCGGCCATGCGGTACTACACAATAAAGATGGTGTAAAAAGCACAATGAATATTGGTGGTAAACATACTGATAACCCGGTATCTGCTGATACCTTTGCTCCGCATGATGTGTTGCATGCCTGGCGTGATTTTGAGTCCAGTTTTTTTGCCGGGGCACTGCTTTGCCCTAAAGTCCCTTTCCGTCAGTTACTGGACCGCCAGGGCTATGAAATAGCCTCTCATAAGCTGGCTGGTGTTTCTGCTTCGGTGGCCATGCGCCGTATGACGGCGGTATCCTCTTATCCGCACTGGCATTATTTTGATGCTTATACGCCCGGAAAACTAAAAGCAGTATACCGGGGTAATGGCATTCCATTGCCGTGGGGCAATATGCGGCAGGTTGATGATCCCTGTCAGCATTGGGCTGTATTCAGGATGTTTGGTGATACCGGTAGTGCTAACGCTGCCCAGCTATCTGTATTGGATGTAAATGGTGTACCAAGATTATATTGCTGTGAATCAACCCGGGTAACCGATTTAGCCGGTAATGTGCATGTACTTTGTGCCGGAATAGATTTAAACCCGGCAATTGAAGCACAGGGGGCAGACGCTCAAACTGTAGCGGCAGAACTGAAACAGCAATGCATTGGTCATGGTGGCGGCGCAATGGTTGGTAAACCGGTAAAAGGTTTATTGACCAGAGTAGCAAATATTCTGAATATTAATTGGGTGGCCCGCAGCCTGGAAAAACCGGCACAGCTGATTTGTGCCAGAGGTAATCAGTGCCCGCGCTCGCCCGGCTGTTATCATCGCTGTGCATCAGTATCTGTGCCGGATACCCAGCACAGTTCTGTATAAGCACTCCAAAAGGGTAACAGTAAATAGCTATCACTGAGCCGTTATAGCGGCTTCATGCGTCAATGGCTGCAACTGTTCATCCCGCAATTGCTTCAGCAGGGCATTACCTTGCTGATCAACTCTGAACTCGCCATATCTTGCCTGCTCGTAAAAACCCCCTGTGCCTTCGGCAAAGAAAAATGCATTAGGGCCAATACTGAGCAGGTTGTCACGCTGACGCAAAATCATAGCCACAATATCTGGCTCAGTGGGTAAACTATTACTCACGCTGTGAAAGCGGGCGACATTGTGCTGATCAAGCTGCAACCATACGTATTTATGGTTGATAGCGTCTTCCGGCAGGTTGTTGTCAAGATCAAAAGCCAGAGCCATGTAATCGCCCTGCATCAGAGAGCGCGGGTCAACCGGCGCTAATTCAGCCAGCAATACTGTGCCATTGCTGAGGATCTGTTCATTACGGTTGATACTCCATAATGCAGCAAGCAGCACCAGCAAGGTGGCAGATATTACCGCCAGTGTGCGTGTTAAAGGTGTTAACCGGAAAGGCGTTACCTGGGATGACATAAAACTCTCCGCTGATAGTAATTAAGAGCTGCACATAACAGCAAGAGGAAGACTCCGCTGAGGAGTAAAATCCCGGATTTCTGTAACAGTGTAATATGCATGCTGTAATAGAATTCAGACAGATAAATCAGCATAAACAGCAGGCAGGCATAAAACCAGCGTTTGCTGCAGCTATGAAACGTTACCAGTAGTAATGCTGTGCTAAGTAGCATGCCCGGGGCACTTTGCAGTAGTAACATTAATACTATTGCGACAGCGGCGGCGGCTACTCGCCAGCCTATTGGCTGGTTGCGACTAAGCCAGCAAACACAGCCAAACAGTAACAACATACTGCCGTACTGATAAACAGATGTAATGTACGGATGATAGTCTATCCACCACCAGCTTTGGTACTGTGCTGAAAAATAGTCCTGGCTAAAGGATGCTGCCAGCAGGCTGTACAGGGTAAGTATTTCGGTAATTGATTTGATAAGAGATGAAAAAGGGTGAGCGGCCCATACTGTCCGGCTTAACCAGAGTGTAATCACTATCGCGGTTAATAACAAAGAGGTAATGACTATCAGCAACATGGATGACAGTAACAGATGCAGGCTGACCAGAATGATTATACCGCACAACCAGCGGTGGGCAGCATTTAGCGGTAAAAACAGTAAAACGGTTGCCTGTGCCAGTGCCAGCAAATAAAGCTGGTCCTCTTTCAGTAAGAGCGCATCATTAGTGCCCCACAATATTAAGGCTTGCCCGGCCAGAGAAAAAGCAACCGCCATTTGCTGCAGAAAGTCTTGTGGCAAGCGGGACAAAAATACACAGCCAGCCAGCAGAATAATGCCACCTGTTAAGTGAACTGCAACGCTGTCGCCCAGAATGGCTAAAGTACCGCCAAATGCCGTGAGCACGAATAATGATGCGACCCACGCAGCAATTGCTGCTAGCATTTCCAGCCACCAGGCTGAGCGCGGAGTCTGGATAATATCCTGATACTGCTGTTGGCTTATCAGCCCTTGCAGTTGCAGTTGCTGCAACAGCCCCACGTCATGCTTAGCCATGCTGTTGCTCCTTCAGCTGTTTTTTCAGCCACATGGTTATTGTTGCACTGCCGCCGATAACAAACAGTGCCAGCAGATTTGCCTGTAGAAAAATATCTGAGGAATCTAACATTCTGGCCAATCCACAGGTAACTACAGCCAGCACTGCAAAGGCAACCAGGCCGACAATTGCTGTATCGTGTATCAGCCTGTAATAAAGCAGGCCAAGACTGGCAGTTACAGCAACAAATAACAACAGAATGTTGAGGCTGCTGCCACTGAGCCACCAGTTAATCATTGCAGCCAGTGTTAACGGGAAAAGTAATACGACTGCTGCAATCCGTACCAGCAGGCGAACTGAAACCACTCCTGTTTTAGGTAGCAGAAACTGAAAACCAAGCAGTAGCAACATATTACACACAGAAATAACCAGCATTTGTGGCCAGCTTTCAACAACGGAGAATGCTGAAAAGAACATCGAGGAAGACAGATAACGCCATAGTGCAAGATTAAAGACCAGGTACCACAACAGCCAGCTGGCCCGACTGTGAGAAAGTAACACAAAAGGCAGCATCAGCACGCTCCAGGCGGCAAACAGTTGCCAGATATCTGCGCCTGTCTGATAAGTCTGGCCGATAAGAGCCAATAGTGCACCGGTGCAGATACTGGCACCAAACAACGCTACCCGGTAAACCTGATCACCTGAGTGCCTAGCATAATACTGGCTGAAAATAGCAACTGTTGCACAGAACACTATAGCTGCCATGACCAGAGCAAACTTGCTGAAATAGTGCAGCAGTGGCCAGTTATAGGCAATAAAGAAAATCAGCGCCACAGCAATCAGTAAACAACCACCGAACAGCAACAACTGGCGAAAATGCTGTAACCAGTCAGCAGTAGAAGGATGCAGAGGATAGTGTGCTGCAGCTTGTGTTAATTGCTGCCGATTAAGTACCTGTTGTTCAGCTAAATGCAGCAATTGTGCTGCCTGTTGCTGTTGTGTCGTCATGGCGGATAACTCCATCTTTGGGCCATTGCTGCATTATAAGGGGCTGTTGACGT
>CAZXTH010000173.1:0-2151 GCA_964643585.1 uncultured Pseudoalteromonadaceae bacterium | reverse complement strand
CACTTAGAATAACTAAGCTACATTCCTCGCGCCTTGCCTAAAACGCTTTCAGAGTGAACAAAATAGCATCACCAAACGCCAACAGCCCCTAAAGGCTTTTCAGTCTTGTTACAACTTTTGCTGACGGCAATATTTGGCATTAGCCAGTGTAACGGAGTAGTATGGAAATATTTGCTGCTCATTCAGACAGGATTAAACAACGATGAAAAAACGCACCTTGGCCGCCGTGGGGGTAATGCTGGCCCTCGGTCTGGCTGCTTGTGATAAACCACAACAGACAGCGAAAGAAAATACCGCTGCTCAAACCGTTCCCGTACTGGTCTCTGGTATAGATAAACAGTATTTTGATGCTGCTGTTCCTTTCAGTGAAGATTTCTTTCTGGCCGTAAATGGCAAGTGGCTGGCAGAAACTCCCATTCCTGCAGACAAAGCCACCTATGGTTCGTTTCATGTACTTGTAGACCATGCGCAACAGGCTGTCCGGGAAATTATTGAAGAGGTTTCGGCTAATAAAAACCTGAAAGCGGGTTCAAATGAGCAAAAACTGGGAAGTTTTTATAACAGCTTTATGGACGAAGAGCGGATTGAAACCCTGGGGCTGACACCGTTGCAAAGCCATTTACAGGTTATCCGGGCGTTAACAGACAAAGCACAGTTACCAACTATTTTTGCCCGATTCCAGCGGGATGGTATCAGCATCCCCTTTGGCTGGTATGTAAATAATGATGCAAAAAACTCCAGTGAATATGCAGTGTACCTTTACCAGGCCGGGCTGGGATTACCTGACCGGGATTATTATCTGAAAGACGATGAGGCCTCTGCCACTCTGCGTGCAGAATACCGCACTTACCTGACAGATATGTTTACGCTCATCGGAGTGCAGGATCCCGCTGCATCAGCAGGCAGGGTGCTGACACTGGAAACCAACCTGGCTAAACATCACTGGACCCGTGTGGAAAGCCGTGATGCAGACAAAACCTACAATAAAGTGACGGCTGCAGAGCTGGATAAGCTGACAGGCAGCTTTAGCTGGCCGTTATTTGCTAGCGGCGCAAAACTGGAACAGGTAAATGAGTTGATTATTACCCAGCCCAGTTATTTTGAAGGTTTTGGCAAAGTTCTGGCAGAAACAGACCTGCAAAGCTGGCAGGATTACCTGGCAATTAAGACCGTTGGTGGTTATGCCGATAAGCTGAGCAAGGCATTTGCTGAAAGACAATTTGCCTTTTACGGTACAACCCTGAGCGGTATTGAAGAGCAACAACCACGCTGGAAACGCGCTGTAGATGCAACAGATGAGGTTTTGGGAGAGCTTACCGGAAAACTTTATGTTGAGCGCCATTTTAAACCAGAAGCCAAAGCGCGGATGGAAGAGCTGGTTGGCAATCTGATCAAAGCTTATGAAGCGTCCATAAAAGAACTGGAATGGATGTCTGAAGACACCAAAGTTGCGGCACTCGAAAAGCTCAGTACCTTCACCCCTAAAATTGGCTATCCGAATAAGTGGAAAGACTATTCTGAGCTGGAAATCAAAGCGGATGAGCTGGTAGGTAATTATATCCGTTATACCAACTGGGCATATGACGATATGTTGTCCAAGCTGGGTAAACCAATCGATAAAGAAGAATGGTTTATGACGCCGCAAACCGTAAATGCTTATTACAACCCGGTAAACAATGAAATTGTATTCCCGGCTGCAATCCTGCAACCGCCATTTTTCAATATGGATGCAGATGATGCAGTAAATTACGGCGGTATTGGTGCGGTTATCGGCCATGAGATTGGCCATGGTTTTGATGACCAGGGCGCCAAGTATGATGGTGACGGCAACCTGCGTAACTGGTGGACAGAGGCAGATAACGAGCATTTCCGTGAGCGTACCACGCAGCTGAGCGAGCAATACAGTGCTTATGAGCCTCTGCCGGGCAGCTTTGTAAATGGAGATCTGACGCTGGGTGAGAACATCGGTGATCTGGGTGGGCTGACTGTTGCGCTGAAAGCTTACCAGTTGTCGTTGCATGGAAAACCGGCGCCCGTTATGGATGGGTTTACCGGTGAACAGCGTTTCTTTATCAGTTGGGCACAGGTTTGGCGTTCCAAGTACCGTGATGAAGCCCTGAAACAGCGTTTAGCTACCGATCCGCATTCGCC
>CAZXTH010000172.1:677-7122 GCA_964643585.1 uncultured Pseudoalteromonadaceae bacterium | reverse complement strand
CATCGACAACATGCAATTGCAAATCTGCGTCACGGGTTTCTTCCAGTGTCGATTTAAATGCAGCCACCAGATTATGCGGTAAATGGCGTATAAAACCGACAGTATCAGCAAGAACTACAGGACCAAAGGAAGGAACGATCACTCGTCGCAGAGTTGGGTCAAGTGTTGCAAACAGTTGATCTGCTGCATACACATCAGCACGGGTAAGGCGATTGAATAATGTGGATTTGCCAGCATTGGTATAGCCCACAACAGAAATAACCGGCGTATCAGAACGCTGCCGCGCACGACGCCCTTGCTCGCGCTGGAGTGTCAGTTTACCCAGACGTTGCTGCAACATACGAACACGTTCGCGCAACAACCGGCGGTCTGTTTCCAGACGAGTTTCACCTGGGCCTCGCAGACCAATTCCGCCTTTCTGCCGTTCAGCATTATCCCAGCCTCTGACCAGACGGGAAGCAAGGTGCTGCAGTTGCGCTAGTTCTACCTGCAGCTTACCTTCATGGGTTCTGGCCCGTTGAGCAAAAATATCCAGAATAAGACTGATACGATCAATAACCCGGCATTGGCATAATAGCTCCAGGTTACGGGTCTGTGCAGGACTCAGCGCATGATTAAAAATAACGACAGATGCTTCATGTAACGCCACTGCATCTGCAATTTCCTGCGCTTTACCCGCACCAACAAAATACTTGGCATCAGGAGACTTTCGGCTACCGGTAATAACCTGCAAACATACAGCACTGGCAGAAGCAGCAAGTAACTTCAGCTCCTGCAAATCTTCACAGGCTTGCTCCTGAGGAAAGCTGATATGGACAAGGATCGCTTGTTCCGTTAACTCTGTTAGATCAGACAAGCGGAAACCCCTGTATTATTCAACTTCCTCGTTTTCGTCCTGCCCACCGTTCTGATGCACCATAGTATTGACAGCACGTGCCGGCACTACCGTCGAGATAGCATGCTTATACACCATCTGACTGACAGTATTTTTCAGTAAAATCACGAATTGATCAAAAGACTCGATTTGACCCTGGAGCTTAATTCCATTGACCAGATAAATAGATACCGGGATACGCTCCCGTCTCAGGGTATTTAAAAATGGGTCTTGTAAAGATTGGCCCTTTGCCATGTGCCGCTTTCCTTTTTTTATTAGTGTGCTGTATATGTGTATTATTTTTTTTATTTCAAGTTGTTAAATCTGAAAAATTACGTCTATTTTAGCTTAGCGAAGATAAAACCGCTTGCAAGTTTTCAACTTGCGGAGATTCACTTTTCAGCCAGTTTAATTGCTGCCAGCTGCGAAGCCAGGTCAGTTGCCGCTTTGCCAGCTGCCGGGTAGCGGCTATACCACGCTCCGTCATCTGTTGGTAACTGGCCTGCCCATCAAGATATTCCCACATCTGCCGGTACCCAACACAACGAATGGAGGGCAAGCCTGCATGCAAATCGAACCGTTGCTTAAGGCGGCGGACTTCCTCTTCAAAGCCGTTGCTAAGCATATCATGAAAACGAACTGCAATGCGCTGGTGCAATAGCGCCCGATCAGCCGGAGCAACAGCGAATTGGTGTACTTTATACGGAAAAGGTTCCCCTTTCTCGGCTGTTAATTCTGTCAGGGTGTGTCCGCTGATACGATAAACCTCCAGCGCCCGGTTAATGCGCTGAGGATCATTTGGGTGAATCCGCTCTGCAGAAACAGGATCTACCAGCGACAATTGCTGGTGCATGCCTTCCCAGCCAATGATCGCGGCTTCCCGTTCAAGCTGCTGACGGATCACAGGATCAGCCTCAGGCAACGGTGAAATGCCATCAAGCAACGCTTTAAAATACAGCATGGTTCCGCCCACCAGTACCGGCACCTTGCCCCGCTGGTGAATTTGTTCAATAAGCCGGAGTGCGTCGGTTCTGAAATCAGCAGCAGAATAACTTTGTGCAGGATCCAGAATGTCAATCAGATGGTGAGGCGCAGCAGCAAGTTCTGCCGGAGTAGGCTTAGCAGTACCAATATCCATACCACGGTAAATGAGCGCACTGTCAACACTGATCAATTCAGATGGCAGTTGACGAAACAACTCTACAGCCAGCGCTGTTTTACCGGAGGCAGTTGGCCCCATAATAAAAATAACCGGTAGCTGCTCTGTCATAACGATAACTCAGAGAACTGATTCAGCGTGGCATCCAGCAGCAAAGGTACGGCATGCCACTGCGTCATATCATCGAATACACTCCGGAAATGCTCCAGTACCACATTTGCAGCCAGAAATTTCTCATGCAATAGCAGTTGTAACAACCCGGTACTGTGGCAACTGCTATCTATCAGTAAACGAAACCATACCGGGAGCCACTGGCTAAGTGCTGTTTGGCGCAAAAATACCGGTACAGCGCGGACAATAGCCGTTTCATTCTGAATAAGAATATCAAAGCCATAACCTGCAATTTGCTCTGCCAGTTGTAATAACTGCTGTTTTTCTGCAATGTTAAGAGGCAAGCGTAAAGGCATTAAAAGCGGCGCTGGCGGTAAAGGAGTCATTTGCCAGGCTTTGCCGGCCGTAACAGCAATATCAATAAGCATGATCTCGTTGCCATTATTGCGCAGCAAGTAACAATTCTGACTGATAAGCTCACCATAAGAAGCCTGCGATTCAGCAGCAGGACAAACCGGAGCCTCAACCACACTGTCTGATTGCTGTTGCAGATAAGCCAATTGCTGTTTTACTACAGAACCCGCTGGCCGCGCTCTTTCAGCATGCCCATGCTGATAGGGATAGCCTCCGTCAGTTACTACTTTAAATGACGCAGGCATTGCTCCCCGGGCAGAAGCCCGGCCATAGGATGCAGTGATTGCAGGCTCCCTGATCTGATGCTCCGTTATATCAGGCAGAAGCAATACCGGCTCATGGGATAATTGTTGCAGGGCATTCCCTAATGCCGACACAACAAAGTCATGCACCAACCGGGATTGATGAAAACGCACTTCATGTTTAGCCGGATGGACATTCACATCAACCTGACGTGGATCCAACTCCAGATAAATAACAAAAGCAGGCTGCTGCTCTGGCAACAGCAATTCGCCGTAAGCCTGACGGATAGCATGATTAAGCAGCTTGTCCCTCATCATCCGCCCGTTTACATAGCTATACTGGCAGCCTGCCTGAGCTGTACAGGCGTCTGGCGCCAGCAGCCAGCCTTTTAGTAATAAATCACCATAGCTATTTTCAACATAGGCGGCTTTATCGGCAAAAGCCCGACCACACAATGCTGCAACGCGTTTTTGCTGCTGTTCAGATGTTTCTGCCGCTTTTAAACGCCGGACCTGCTGCCCGTTATGAGTCAGAGTCCAGCTGACATCATAGCGGCTTAATGCCAGCCGCTTTACCAGTTCATCAATATGGGCAAACTCTGTTTTTTCAGTTCGCAAAAATTTACGGCGTGCAGGCGTGTTAAAAAATAAATCGGCCACTTCAATTGTGGTGCCAACAGGATGAGCTGCAGGTTTTACCTCAACCGCCATATCGCGGCCAGCGGCACAAGCCTGCCAGGCAGCATCCTGTTCAGCAGGCCGTGATGTCAGAACCAGACGGGAAACCGAACTTATACTGGCCAGCGCTTCGCCACGAAAACCAAGACTGGTAATATTTTCCAGATCGTCGAGCCCTGCAATCTTACTGGTTGCATGCCGGCTTAATGCCAGTACCAGTTCATGTTCAGCAACACCACAGCCGTTATCCCGCACCCTGATTAACCGGCTGCCGCCCTTTTCTATATCAATATCGATCTGGGTGGCGCCAGCATCGAGGCTGTTTTCAACCAGTTCTTTCACCACTGACGCTGGGCGTTCAACAACTTCACCCGCCGCAATCTGGTTAGCCAGTTGAGGCGGTAACACTCTGATGGGCATTATTAAGGGATCCGCAGTACCTGACCAATACGGATACTGTCATTGGTCAGCTGATTATGAGTTCTCAAGGCTTCCACTGACACATTATAACGCTGTGCCAGTATTGATAAAGACTCTCCAGCCTGAACACGGTGCTCACGTCCACGACGCTGCGCAAATAATGAATCTGCCGGAGGGCTTTGTTCGAAATGCTGTTTCAGGGCAGTAAACAGCGCATTCGACAACTTGTTTTGATGCGACGCTGTTTTTAGCAGCTTTTCTTCCTGCGGGTTAGAAATAAAACCGATCTCTACCAGTATTGAAGGAATATCCGGTGATCTCAGTACCCCCAGACTCGCAGCCTGCGGCTGAGTTTTATGCATGCGGGCAACTTTGCCAAGTTCACGGATCATATGATTAGCGGCTTGATGTGCGGTAACCATAGAATGGTTCATTGATAAATCGAGTACCGTTTGTGCCAGATAGCGTTCATTGGCTGAGTCTTTAATAATTTCCGCTACCCCGCCCAGTAACTCAGAGTGTCGTTCTGTCTGCTCCAGCATCCGGCCAACTTCTGATGTTGCACGACGTAATGACAGCACCCACACTGAAGCTCCCCGAGGCTGTGGAGAAGTAAACGCATCAGCATGAATAGACACCAGTAAATCAGCCTGCAGGCTACGGGCGACTTCTGTCCGGCGATTTACATGAACATAATAATCACCAGTACGTACCAGCACAGCCTTCATTCCCGGCTCTTTATTAATTAACGCAGCCAGACTACGTGCAATAGGTAACGTCAGATGTTTCTCGTAAGTACCACCCGGCCCGATTGAACCTGGGTCTTCCCCACCATGCCCGGCATCAATCGCAATAACAATATCTCTTGCGGCTCTGATTGAAGGCGGTGGAGCCTGAGTTACCGTCCGGTTATTGTCTGCCAGGTCAACCACCAGCCGGTGCCCGTAAGGAGGCGTCGGTGTTAAAGCAAAAACGTTGGCATCGGTCTTTTTTGACAAGTCCAATACAATTCTTACGCTATTACGATCACCGCTGCTGCGGATTTCACGCACCAAATCCGCTGAGCCGGTGATAGGCGGTAATGAAGCAGAGCCTTGGGTATCGGCAAGATCGATAACCAACCGGTGAGGGTTTTCAAGAGTAAAACTACTGTATTTCGGTGCTGCTGCCAGATCAAAAACAACTCTGGTATTATCAGGAGAAGGCCAGATACGGATTCCCTGCACCTGATTAGTACTGGCATAGCTGATACCGGCAACCAGCCAGCATACTAGTAAAACACAGCAGATAAGAAGGTTATTGCGCTTTATCATCTCGTTGTAATGCATCCAGTATGGCAACACCGGCCGCCGTTGCTGCCGTTATCTGCACCAGGCGCTGTTGTTCATTCTCTGAACTCAAGTGTATGTCGAGATCAGCTTCAGGTAAATAACCTTGTCCCTGTTCCGGCCACTCAATCAGACAAATACTTTCAGCAGTGAAATAATCTCTGATCCCCATAAATTCGAGTTCTTCGGGATCAGCCAGCCGGTACAAATCAAAATGGTAAACACTGAAATGTTCCAGAGTATATGGCTCAACCAGAGTATAAGTCGGGCTTTTCACTTTACCGTGATGGCCCAGAGCATTAAGAATACCACGGCTGAACGTCGTTTTGCCGACACCAAGCTGCCCCCGTAGAAAAATCACAATGCCGCCGGTCAGTACCCTGGCCAGCATTGATGCCAGCTGCAGAGTATCCTGCTCAGTATTTACTACCCGTTCCAGACGATATTGTTGCGCTTCCGGCATGCTATTCTGTTACCTGCTACATTAAAGCTGTCATGTTAACAAAGGTTCTGCTCTCTGAACCAGCAGTTCTGCACGCTACAGCAGATATTTGTTCACTTCGAACCACTCTGCCACAGTTAGTTCCGCCAAAGCCGGACAGTTAAAAGTGAATATGTTACATTAGCGCACCGTTTTTTACCTTGAATGTTATGGCAACAGACTACCTGCAGCTGGCTGAACGGATCCGTCAATGGGCCAGAGAACTTGGTTTTACGCATGTCGGTATAACCGATACTGATTTAACAGCAGATGAACCAAAGCTTCAGGCCTGGCTGGATAAAGGCTATCACGGTGAAATGCACTATATGGCTGAACACGGCATGATGCGGGCCCGGCCCGCGGAACTGTTGCCCGGAACACTGCGTGTAATAAGTGTTGGTATGAATTACCTGCCACAAGCTGCCGGTTTTGCCACTAATTTATCAGATCCGGCCAAAGCCTATATCAGCCGCTATGCTTTGGGTCGTGATTACCACAAATTATTACGTAATCGTTTAAAACAACTAGCCGAAAAAATAGCGATTGAAGCACCGGAACTGGTTTGCCGGCCTTTTACCGATTCTGCACCGGTAATGGAAAGATCTTTGGCACAAAAAGCCGGTTTAGGCTGGACGGGCAAACATTCGCTAATTCTTAACCAACAGGCTGGTTCCTGGTTTTTTCTCGGTGAACTGCTGGTGAATATTTCACTCCCCACAGACACACCGCATGATGGCG
>CAZXTH010000172.1:0-667 GCA_964643585.1 uncultured Pseudoalteromonadaceae bacterium | reverse complement strand
ATGCATCACCAGTTGCCCGACTCAGGCTATCGTTGCACCTTATACCGTGGATGCCCGCCGCTGCATTTCCTATCTAACCATTGAATTAAAAGGCGCCATTCCGGAAGAGTTCCGTTCATTACTGGGAAACCGTATTTATGGCTGTGATGACTGCCAGTTGGTTTGCCCGGAAAACCGCCACGCCCCGGTTAGCATTGAAGCTGATTTTCAACGCCGTGCGGTATGGCAGAATAACGATCTGTTGCAATTGTTCAGCTGGAATGAGGCGACATTTCTCAAAAACACCGAAGGCAGTGCTATACGCCGTATAGGGCACGAACGCTGGCAACGCAATATTGCGGTTGCCTTAGGCAATGCTCCCTACTCGGAAGACATCATTATAGCGTTACAACAGCAATTGCCGCTGGTTTCAGAACTGGTAGCAGAGCATATTCAGTGGGCGCTGGAGCAACAAAAACGTAAAAGCTGGCAACAGCAGTCTCTGCTCCCAAGAAGTACAGAACGGCTAATCAGAATTGTGCAGAAAGGTTTACCCAGAGATGCCTGAAAACACTTAAGCAAGATTAAGAATATACAAAAGCAAAAAACGAACCTTTCGGTTCGTTTTTTAGTATCTGGAGCGGGTAACGAGGTTCGAACTCGTGACCTCGACCTTGGCAAGGTCGCG
>CAZXTH010000171.1:6782-7163 GCA_964643585.1 uncultured Pseudoalteromonadaceae bacterium | reverse complement strand
CAAGTAAGAAAGGTGTAGGTAGCACCCGTAACGGTCGCGATTCAGAAGCTAAACGCTTAGGTGTTAAGCGTTTCGGTGGTGAGTCTGTATTAGCAGGCAATATTATTGTTCGTCAGCGTGGAACTAAGTTCCATGCAGGCTCAAACGTAGGTATCGGTAAAGACCATACTTTGTTCGCTTTAACTGATGGTAAAGTGAAGTTTGAAGTTAAAGGCGAATATAACCGTAAATACGTAAGTATTGTCGGCGAATAATCGCTAATATCTGAAAAACCCCGCCTGGTGCGGGGTTTTTTATTATGTAATTGTTTGGTTTAGCACCGTACGCCTCATCGGTTATAATTGGTTCTATGCGCCATTGTTATTCCAGTTAATCAGGGAC
>CAZXTH010000171.1:0-6772 GCA_964643585.1 uncultured Pseudoalteromonadaceae bacterium | reverse complement strand
AAATGAAGTTTGTTGATGAAGCGATAATCCGAGTGGAAGCCGGCGACGGCGGTAATGGTATTATCAGTTTTTTACGGGAAAAATTTATTTCCAAAGGTGGCCCTAACGGTGGCGATGGCGGTGATGGTGGCGATGTTTATCTGGTAGCAGATGAAAACCTGAATACACTGATAGATTATCAATTTGAGAAGTTTCATCGTGCTGAGCGTGGTGAAAACGGTGGCAGTACTAACTGTACCGGTAAGCGAGGTGTTGATCTTGAGCTGCGTGTTCCTGTTGGAACCCGGGCTGTAGATGTTGATACGGATGAGATCATTGGCGATCTGACTCGTAAAGGCCAGCGCCTGCGTGTAGCAAAAGGCGGTTGGCATGGATTAGGAAATGCCCGGTTCGCCAGTAGTACTAACCGTGCGCCACGAAAGAAAACTAATGGTACGTCTGGTGAGATTCGCAACCTGCGGCTGGAATTACTGTTACTGGCTGATGTTGGTTTGCTTGGCTTACCTAATGCCGGAAAATCTTCTCTAATCCGTGCAGTATCAGCAGCTAAGCCTAAAGTGGCTGATTATCCATTCACCACGTTGGTTCCTAACCTTGGTGTGGTTGGCGTGGAGTCTCACCGTTCTTTCGTGATTGCGGATATTCCTGGATTGATAGAAGGCGCAGCTGAAGGTGCTGGTTTGGGTATTCAGTTTCTGAAACACCTTGAGCGTTGCCGCTTATTATTACATGTAATAGATGTTTTGCCGGCCGATGGTTCTGACCCGGCTGAAAATGCTGTCACAATAGTGCAGGAGCTGGAGAAATACAGCTCTAAATTGTCTGGTAAGCCTCGCTGGCTGATATTTAATAAACTTGATCTGGTATTAGAAGATGAGCTGGAAGAGGTTATTAAAAGTGTTACCACTGCACTGAATTGGGATGGCCCTGTTTACCGTATTGCGGCAGCCAGCCGCACCAATACCCAGCAGCTTGCTGCTGAAATACTGAATTATATTGAAGAATTACCAGCAGAGCAGGAAGCTGAAGCTCAGGCAGACCCCGTGCACTTTAAATGGGATGATGAGCAGCAGATTGATGATCTTAAAGATGATCTTGACGATGATGATGATTTTGATGATGACGATTATGATGTTGAAGTGATCTATCAGCGTTAAGGATACTTCTATGAGAGTTGCCATGATAGCCGCTATGGCTGCAGGACGAGTTATTGGACGTGGTAATCAGATGCCATGGCATATGCCGGCTGATCTTAAGCACTTTAAAGAAGTGACGATGAATAAGCCGGTATTAATGGGGCGGAAAACCTTTGAATCCATCGGCCGCCCTTTACCTGGCCGCCGTAATATTATTATCAGCCGGCAACCTCTGGATATTGAAGGTGCTGAATGGGCGGATAGTATTGAGCAAGCACTGGAAAAGGTAGCTGATGCGGAAGAAGTGATGGTGATTGGCGGTGGTGAGATTTATCGCCAGTGTCTGGCGCGAGCATCACGGCTTTATCTGACCCTGATTGAGTTTGAGACTGAAGGCGATGCCTGGTTTCCTGATTACCAGCAGGATGGAGAATGGCTGGTCACGAGTGAGCAGTTGTATCTCCCTGATGAGCGTAATCCTTATGCATATCGTTTTCTGACCCTCGATAAAAAGAACGCTTAATTCACCATCCGCCGAAAATTGAGCCAATGCTCACCGGCGGTTCTGCCTTCCAGTTACCTGATTTTTTACTCCAAAACGGCTTTTTAAGATGAATTTGCGCTGAACAGAACATATTGTTAAGATTGAAGCGAAGTTTTGGAGGAGTCGTCAATGAAATTGTTACCAACCTTAGTCTGTAGCGCAGTGTTCGGTGTACTGACAGTAGTTGCTCCACAAGCTGCGGCAGATCAGCAACTTGCGTTATCAATGTGTGATTATGTTGCGGCCGACGATAAGAACCGCCTGCGGAAGGTGCTTAGTGATAATCGTCTGCGTCTGCGTAATATTTACGATGGGGTCGTGTGTAATGGCGAAAGCCTGATTCGCCATGCATTCCGCAGTAATGCTGCAGATGTTGGCGAGTTTATGGTTAAACAGCTGCCAGCTGCATCTGTCAGTGCTTCAGGAGATATCGCCTGGGCAGAATCAAATGGTTTTGGCAGTTCACCATTACTGGCTGTACTAAGAGCCAGAACGGGTGAAAGTGACTAAACTTATTTTCATTTTAATAGCATAAACAAAAAATCCGCATTTAAGCGGATTTTTTTATTACCTGAATTGATTCAGGTTACACTTTGAACTGCTCTACAGATTGACGCAGCTCTTCAGCCAGTCTTGCAACTTCATGACTTGATTCAGATGTCTGATCAGCACCTGAAGCGGTTTCTTCCGCAATTGACACGATTGACTCCAGCAGCTGGCTTATCTCATTTGAAACATGATTTTGCTCTTTAGCTGCATCTGCAATCTGTTCACTCATGTCATGAGCCAGATGCACGGCATCAGTGATAGAGTCTAGCGCTTTAGTGGCGATTTCTGTTTGCGTTACACAGTTCTCAGCCTGTTTCTTACCTTTATTCATGGCTTCTACAGCAGCATGGGCACCAGATTGCAGGATCTGAATCATTGCCTGTATTTCCTGTGTCGAAGCCTGTGTTTTGCTTGCCAGTGAACGAACTTCATCAGCTACCACAGCGAAGCCTCTGCCTTGCTCACCAGCACGCGCAGCTTCGATTGCTGCGTTCAGTGCAAGCAGGTTAGTCTGTTCGGCTATACCGCGGATCACATCAAGAATACTGCCGATTGAAGCACTGTCTTTATGTAATTTATTGATAACAACAGAAGCCTGTTCTACCTCACGTGACAGTTGCAGAATAATGGTTTTGTTTTCATTAGAGATAACTTTAACCCGCTCAGCTTCGCTGTCAGCATTTTTAATTTCTGCCAGCGCATCATTTGCACTTTGCAATACACCTTGCGAAGTACTGCTCATTTCTGTGGTTGCAGTAGCTGCCTGAGTGACTTGTGATTTTTGTTCACGAATCGACTGGGTAGTTTGCACTGTAATGGCCGATGTTTGCTCTGAAGCGGCTGCCAGTTGCGTTGAACGGGAGATAATGCCCTGAATCAGCTGTTGCAGGTTATTAATTACCTGGTTGCAGTTTCTGGCCAGTTCACCGAATTCGTCTTTAGCGCTGTCATCAAGTTTTTGGGTCAGGTCGCCGGAAGCCACAACGCCCAGTATGTTATTTACTTTTGCCAATGGAGTGATGATACCGCGGACAGTAATAGTTGCTACAAAGATAGAGAAGATAATAGACAACAGCACAACAATGATAATAGTAGTGACAGCATTAGCGACACTGGCTGCAGATTCACTCTGGATTGTTTCAGCTGCAACGGTTGCCTGATTTAATAATAAATCAAGATTATTCAGTGCTGTGGTTGTCAGGTTTTCTGCTGTCGCCAGTAATTCTGTCACCCTGGCAGTGCCGGTCAGCCATTGTTGCTTAATTGCCGGCAGACTACTGCTTCCATCAAGCAGGGTATTTATTTCATTGATTTTATCATTTAAATCAGCCATCAAAGTCAGTCTGTCACCAATTTCAGCCTGCATGATGGCAAATTGGTCATTCAGATCTTTCAGACGGAAACTGATTTCATTGCTGATGGTTCCTGCAGTAGCATCAGATTCTGTCCGTACCAAATCCAGCACATTACTGACTAATGTATTAATACTGGTTTCAATAACAGTCGCAGCCTGGTATGAACGAGGAAAACGGCGCTGTACGTTCTGTACATCGGTGAAATCCAGAATCAGTGATGACATATCATCGGCGTTCATTTCCAGATCAGATAACTGGGCTGCAATATTTTCCTTTAAAGACAGGTTTGTTTCCAACTGCTTGAATAATTGCTCTGACAATGGAATAAAGCTTTCGTAAGTAGCGCTGACCTGCTGAGCCGCTCTTTTCAGATTTTCTTCTCTGGCAACAACCACTACTAGTGCATTAGCCGCTTCTTCATATCTTTTCTGTTCTGTAATGAAACTGCTGCGTAAGTCTGCAACATCTGATAGTGACGAGCTGTTGAAAGCTTGTAAGCTGATTTTACTCATCATTACAAACTCGCTTTTCATTTGCGCACTTCTTTCCAAAGCTGGAATAGATACCGTATTAACCTCAGCGGTTGAACTGCTGATACTGTTAAGACTGATATAAGAGGTTGCCCCAATAATTAACAGGAGTAATGAAATAATCCCAAAACCCCCGATCACCCGCAAAGCTACGGTTAACTTCATAATAACTCCCACTCTTCTCGGCTGTATTTGAGTTTGTTACATTCCGAATGATTTTACTTATACAGCAGTAACTATTGTAAGCCCAACACTGTATACCGTTGTTGTGTCTCGAGGCAATATGCTGTTAATTTATTCCCCCAAACACAACCTGTATCCAGTGCATGTATACCTGATACCGGACTATAACCGTTCAATGATGCCCAGTGACCAAAAAACAGTTCAGGATGAGGTTTATTGCGCCAGAATTCATACCATGGCAGCAGCTCTGCTGAGGTTGTCTGAGGCGGGCCTTTTTCTTTCAGCTCCAGCGCCCCGTCGCTACGACAAAAGCGCATACGAGTACAGGCATTAACGGTGAAACGCCAGCGCTCTTGTTCTGTCACCGCATCCTGCCAGCGTTCCGGCTTATTATCATACATTGTGCTCAGCAACTGAACAGGATTATTTTTCAATACTTTACAGACTGATGCTGCGGCTTCGATTGCGGTATCAATAGTCCATTCCGGTGCGAGCCCCGCGTGAACGAGAATTTGCTGCTGCGGGCCTGTATAAATCAGTGGTTGCTGGCACAGCCAGTGGATCAATTCCGGTAATTCCGGAGCTTGCTCCAGGCTTTGTAATTTATCGCTGGGTTTGATTTTGCCATAACCATAATAACTGGCAATAAAATTAAGGTCATGATTACCAAGCACGGTTATGGCTGATGAACCGAGATTACGGATAAAAAGTAAACACTCCAGCGACTGGGGGCCTCTGGCAATCAAATCTCCGCAAAACCACAGTTTATCCTGAGCTGGGTTATAGGCAAGGTGCGTAAGTAGCCGTTGCAGAGGTTCGTAACATCCTTGAAGATCACCGATAATGTAGGTTGCCATCAGTTTAGAATATTTGGCATTGCCAGTCGGAATAATGGAATTTCTGCACGGAAATGTTGCTGTTGTGAGGCAATCATTTCGTAGTGTCCTTGCATAGTACCTACAGGTGTTTCCAGTATTGCACCGCTGGTGTAACTATAAGAGCTACCAGGCGCCAGTTCCGGCTGTTCGCCAATCACTCCTTCACCTTCGACTTCAGTTTGCTTACCGTTTGCATCGGTAATCAGCCAGAAACGACGCAGTAATTTAACGGGTTCGCTGCTGTGATTTTTAATCGTAATGGTATATGCAAAGACATAACGATCCTGTGCTGGATCTGATTGCGGAGCAATGTAGAAGGTTTCTACTTCTACCGGGACATTAAAATGCGATGTCATACTTATTGCTCCTGTATTTGTTCCTGCTTTGCCAGCCATTGGGCTATGCGGATAAACTCACCAACAGACAACTGTTCCGGGCGTAACGTCGGATCAATTCCAAGCTCTGTCAATTGTTCAGCCGTCGCGAAATTGCTGAAGCAGTTTCGCAAGGTTTTACGCCGCTGATTGAACGCTTCCAGACAAACCCTGTTTAGTACGCTGACCGGGACATCTTCACGTTCAGTTGTAGCCTTTGGAATTAACCGTACTACAGCTGAATCTACTTTTGGGGCAGGTTTAAATGCCCCTGGCCCGACTTCAACCACAGGCATGGCGTGGCAATAGAACTGTGTCATTACGCTTAGCCGGCCATAAGCTTTTGAGCCATGAGCTGCGGTCATTCGCTGTACAACTTCTTTTTGCAGCATAAAGTGCATATTTTCAATAAAGTCAGCAAACTCGAACAAGTGAAACAACAATGGCGTAGAAATGTTATACGGCAGATTGCCGAATACTTTAAGTTTCTTATCCTGCTGACATAGCTGGCTGAAGTCAAATTTCATTGCATCAGCCTGATAAATGGTCAGCTTAGATGCTAACTTAGGATGCTGCTGCAACCGTTCTGCCAGATCGCGATCTAACTCAACAACAGTCAGGTGCCCAGCAGTTTCTGCTACCGGCTCTGTTAGTGCACCCAGACCAGGGCCGATTTCTACCAGTAAGTCGGTTGATTTTGGGGAAATTGCTTTAACAATACGCCCGATAACTTGTGGGTCATGTAGAAAGTTTTGTCCGAAACGTTTTCGGGCGCGATGTCCCTGGTGGATGCTGTCTGTCATCTATTCTTCGTCTTTGTTGCCAGCATAATGGCTTGTTGTACTGCATGATATAAACTGCCTGGATCCGCTTTGCCTGTGCCGGCCAGGTCAAGCGCTGTGCCATGATCAACAGATGTGCGGATTAAAGGCAATCCAAGGCTGATATTTACTGAGCGCCCGAACCCTTTATGTTTAAGTACGGGTAATCCCTGATCATGATACATTGCCAGCACTGCATCTGCATTATCCAGATATTTGGGCTGGAACAGAGTATCGGCAGGAAGAGGACCAATCAGCTCCATGCCCGTTGCGCGCAATTCATTCAGAGTTGGTGTAATAATATCCAGTTCTTCTCTGCCAAGATGGCCATCTTCGCCAGCGTGGGGGTTCAGACCACAAACATAGATTCTGGGGCGAGCTATCGCAAATTTTTGCTGCAGA
>CAZXTH010000170.1:0-7183 GCA_964643585.1 uncultured Pseudoalteromonadaceae bacterium | reverse complement strand
CGCAATACAGCAGTTAACAGCAACATCGCCAGCCTGCAGAAAATAACCGGATGCTATCAGTTGGTCGTTAAACACTGTCAGGCCATTGGCATAAGCAGGTGAATCAGCACTCACACCATCACCCAACGCGGACCAACTGCTGCCATCCCAGGCGGCAATACCGTTGACAGCCACGCCGCCTGCCTCGTTAAAATTACCACCTGCAATCAGCTGATTCTTAAACACGGCCAGGGCGGAGACAGGCTTATTAATCCCCCCCCCTAGGGCTGACCATGCTGTGCCGTCCCAGACCGCAAGGTGGTTGACTGTAATATCATCAATCTGAGTGAAATTTCCTGCAGCATACAGCTTGCCATTAAACACGGTGAAGGCCAACACAGCCTCATTGGCACCGGAACCACTGCCTAATGACTGCCAGTTGGCATCGCTGTAGGTGGGGTCTATCAATAAGGGGTAACGAGCCTGACTGTCATCGACCGTAATGTGCAAGGTGCTGGCGTTTACTGCCAGCATCTGGCCAGACAGTACCTGACCATCGGCATCGGTAATGTGCAACTTGTTATACACCAGATGCCGGCCGGCCTCGGTGTGCAGGTTAACGTGCTGGCCGCCACCACTGAGGGTTGCGCCGCGTATTGCCAAGGCCAGGGTTAGCGGTTGGTTGCCAGCCGGTTTGTGGTGAATTAAAAAATCCTGGCGGATGCCGTCCAGCGAGCTGCTGAATACTTCGCTGATGCCGTCGCGCCGTAAGTGTATGGTGTTACCGGCCAACGCCACTTCGCCTTTAGTGATATCGCTCAGCGTGTCTTTGCCCATCGCCAACGGCGTGATTTGCAAGGCTTCGGTTTTGCCTTCTACCTGTGAATGCAATGTCAGCCCGCTTTCGGATACCTCGGCTTGCATTGCCTGATAAGGCGCTGCCAGATAAGCCCGCCCGTCACGCACTTGCGGTACGGCCTCTTCTATTTGTGCTGCAACCTGCGAGGTTAGCCCGGCCATATTATCCGGCCCAAGGGCCAGTGCCGGAGCGCAGCAAAGCATCACAACCAGCCCGCTTAGCCGTAAACCGTGTAAAAATTTTCTGGACGAATAAACCATAAATACAGCCTTGATTTAAGTGACAACATTAAAATTTTATTGTCACTTAACTCAACCTTAACCGGCTATCACTGTAATCAGGTATTTTGCGGAAGAATGCTTATAGATGCCTGCAGCACTGTGCTGCCAGGTACTGAGGTGATATGCAGTTTTCCATGCTGACGCTGCATGCGTTGTTGCATACTCTGCATACCAATACCCAGGCCGGATGACAAAGCAAAGGCGACATCAAAACCTTTGCCGTTATCTTCAATACTGAGCTGTAATTGCGACATGGTAAGAAAAGACAGGCTGATTTTGACACGGCTGGCCTGGCTGTGCTTAATCACGTTGGTCAGGGCTTCTTCCAGTACACGGGTTAATGCCAGACATTGTGCTGCTGAGGGTTGTTGTTGCCAGGCATCGGGTATATGCCATTCTGAAACGATATCCAGCTCGTCAAACAAGGTAACGAAACGGTGACGCATGGCAGCAACCCAGGCATGAGGGGTTTCACAATTCTTTATCAGCACACCTGCATCATTATCGATGACCTGCCGCAGATCATTACGCAGCATTTTCAGCATGGAGAGTACGCGCTGGTTATCCATTGCCTGTGCGTTATGTTCTACCATCGCAATGGAACGGCTGATTTGCCCTCCCAGGCCGTCGTGCAAATCATGCGCCAGTTGCAAACGTTCCTGCAGCCTGGTGTTGGTAATGTGTAACGAATATTGCTGTTCCAGTGTCTCACTGAGCTCATCACACGCACGTACCACTGCGGCTTGCAATTCCAGATTAAACTGCTCAATACGGGTACTGTTGGCGGCTATCTGCCGCCCCAGCATAATGGCAATGATCAGTAGCGCAACAAAACAGAAATAAGGTGTGTAATGCACCCGGCTGGCAATAACACCCAGTAGTACCAGTGTATCCCGCATGATAACAAGCAGTATCATCAGCATACATGCGGCAACAATAAGATGCCGCGTTTTACGGCTGAACAAGGCATAAACAATAATATGCAGGCTGGCAGCTAAAAATATCAGCCCAAAAAGCACAGTCCCCCAACGTGATACCTCCCCTTCTGGTAGCCATACCGCACACAGACACAGTACCAGCAACAGCCACCAGAGCCCTTTTTTCAGCACTGCGGGTACCGCCAGTTGAATCAGGCTCCAGAGAAACATACAAAAGGAGGTTATCAGCAGCATCATTGAAATGTCGTATGCAATACGTAGCTGATCCGTGCTGCTAAAAAACCAGCTTTCATTGATAAGTACATGAGAGCCGGATATCAACCAGCAAAATGCAAACAGGGCATACCAGCCAAACAAATGCTGCGAACGCTTTTGCAACCAGACAAACAAGGCCAATATTCCCAGTACTGCTGAAATAACCATGTTCAGGCTGAACATGCTGCGTTGTATTAAGGTTCGCTTGGCATGCAACGCCAGCATATGTTCTGGCTTACCTAATTCCAGTAAACCGATACCGCCAAAGTCTTTGGCATTACCGCTGACTCGGAACCACAGTGTATTTACACCGGGTTGTATGATGGACTCTGGAAACAGCAGGTATCGGGGGGAGTTCCAGCTACGGGATAAAGGCTCGGTAAGGTGCCTGTCACGCCATAACAAATCATTGTTCAGGAAAATTTGTCCTGCCATGACGATAGAGTCGATACTCATGGCAACAGGTTCAGGCTTGCTGTATTCACTGCAACCGCTACGCTGCCATTGAATGCGATACCATACCACACCGTTATAATCCGGCCACTGAGCAAGCCAGCTATGCGGTAACGCAACCGGTTGCCAATTTGATTCTGCAACAGTGGTCATTACCTCTGCCGGCGTTTCTGCTGTGCTGATGACATTTGCTACGGCAATAATCTGTGGCTGACATAGCTCGGCGCTGTAAACCGGAAAAGAAAGCACGGCTAATAACAACGCGAATAAAAAAGACTTCATCAGGACAGTAAACCGAGGGAGCGGGCTTCGCTAATGGCTTTTACTCTGGATGATACCGCCAGCTTACGGTAAATATGTTTGATATGACATTCTACGGTGTAGCGTGAAATAAACAGTTTCTCGGCAATTTCGCGGTTCGCCAGCCCCTCTGCGACCAGAAGCAGGATTTCTCTTTCTCTGGTACTGAGCATATCTTCGGTTACGTTTTTTGCAGCCAGTGGTGCAGCGGTTTGCAATTGGCTGATAATTTCTCTGGCAATAAAAGGATCAATCGGTGCTCCACCACGTAATACGCTGCGGATAGAGATAATCACTTCCAAATCATCACGCTCTTTTAGCACATAACCGGTAGCTCCGGCACGAAGTGCAGCAAGTATCACCTCAGCAGTACTCCAGGCAGAAATAACCAGTATGCCGATAGCCGGGTCTGCCGCCCGTAATTCTGTAATTAGCTCGGTACCATGACCATCGGGTAAGCCAAGATCGACAAGAGCCAGTGCCACTGGTTGCTCTGCCAGGTACGCTCTTGCTGCAGCAAGGGAAGGCGCAAAGAACAATGCCTCCGGGGTATAACCCAATTGTGTCAGTAAAATGTGAAGACGCTGGCGAAACAACGGCTCGTCTTCCACGATCAGTACAGGGGCTGGCAATGTAAGGTCGGTTGACATGGTATAGGTCACTGTACTGTAAGAACCTGTTTTTGCCTTGCATAACCTTTGTTCGCGAGATCTGAAACAGGTTCTAAGGCTGATTTAAAGGGTTATCAAAGGGTGAACTATAAGATTATTCCCCTGCGGTTGTATACCCCTGAAAACTGGTATTCAGCCGCTATTCTTTTTGTTCAAAGTGTGCCAACCCGGCCGCCAGCAGTTTATCTACCTGCTCTTCGATATTCTGTGAATCTTCAAACTCAAATGCATCCACCTGCTCATCAAATACAATCGTCGCGACACTGTTCTTACCCGTATTTTTTACCTGATGCAGAGCCAGCTCAGCCAGTTGTAATGACACTTCCCAGTTAATCAGCTGCCCGCCCAGCAGCTCCAGCGGATACACCGCATAGCCGACAGAACAGGTCAGGCTGATTCTCTGCCCGTCCGGCAGGCTGAATGTCATACCCCCAATTTGCTCATTCAGTTTGTAGCAGAAGGTTTTTACCGTATCCAGAGCAACGTCACGCAGTACCAGAACAAACTCTTCACCAGCATAACGGACAACATAGTCAGAGCCCCGCGTTTCACGGATCAGAACGCCGCTTATTTGCTGAATAAGGCTATCTCCGGCACTGTTTCCATGCTGGTCATTAACTTGTTTAAAGTTATCCAGATCGAGGTGGATCATGGCGATACATTTTTTCTGTACCCGCATCAGTTCACGGTTACGATGGAAGTTTTCAATATCTTTGGGCAGTTGTTCAAACATAAAGCGGCGGTTGCGAAGACCTGTCAGGCTGTCTTTATGTGTCAGGTGAACCAGCTGTTCATTCAGTTCATTCAGCCGTATATTACTGTTTTCCAGCTCTTGTGTTCGTTGCCGGACCAACCTCTCCAGTTCCAGCTGTTTATGCATAGCATTACGCCGGAATAACCAGTACAGCCCATAAACGAAGAAAATAAACAGTAGCAACCACAGCCCGCGGTATAACACTGTTTCATCAAAACGCTGCGGTATAATTAATTCCAGTGAAGCGCTCTGCTGCGGTTGCCATTCTTCATGTTCCTGCCGTACCTGTAATACAAAACGGAAAGCCCCTGGCGGCAGATTACTGTATATGGCTTCACGTCGGTCATCTGCATAATGCCAGCGTTCATCAAAACCTTCGAGTTTATAACGGAACTGCAATGTAGCAGGCTTAATAAAATCCAACGCCGAAAAACGCAGGGTCACATCACGCTCATTCAGCTCAAGCAGCAATGATTGTTGCTCAGGAACCAGCAAATAATCCTGCCGGGCACGAACCTGTTTGATTAACGGTAGTAATGTCTTATCAGAGCGTACAGACAGCTCTGCCGGAACAGCAACCAGCCCTTTAAGGGTAGGAAACCAGTATTGCCCTTGCCATAAAGCAGCTTTTGCATGGCCAGAACCATTACAGCAACGCCCGGGGACTGTACCAAGCTGGCGATCATAGGGAGTCAGAATTTCATCCGTCTGGAGCCAGTGTTGTTTAAGTGCGGGTAAGGCTTCGGCTTTGAAACGAAAAATGCCCTGCCGGGAACTGTTCCAGACATCTCCGGTATCAGGGTGATAACTAAAACTGACAACAGGGCTTTGCGGTAAGCCATTACCAGTATGAAACGGCTGCCAGCTCTGGTCAGGAAGACGTACAAAAATACCATCATCCAGCGTACTGACCAGAATAGTGTTATCAGGCAATACTAACAACGCAAGAATATAGCTATTATAAAGCGCAGTACCACTGCCCAACCGGCTTAAACGCTCATTGGCGTATTGATACAACCCCCTGGTTGTTCCGAACACCAGCAAATCCTGTTGCTGCTGTAGTACAGTGATATGATGGGACTCCAGCTCATGGTTCAGAGCAAAAGGTGTAAGCTGTTGCTGCCGGTAATGAAATAACCCCTGCACACCGCCTACCCATAATCCACCTTCAGCGGAAGGCTGTAACAGCCTGACCACAGCTCCCTGCAATTGTGGGAAAACCGGTTGCAGTTCTTGCTGTCCGGGGCGAAATGACATAACCCCTTGATCCATTGCCAGCCAAATAGTCTGAGCACCCGGCCAGTATACGTCGTTTACTGTTCTGCCAGCCAGAATCTGTTCATCTATCAGTGTTTCAAAATTGCCGTTCTGGTGCAGTAATCCAACACTGCTTTGCCCAGCTATCAGCAACTGTTGGCCCGGAGTTACAGCAACACTGCGGATTACCGGGTCCTGAGCTGATGGTAATACCCGGCGGATGTGCCCTGCAGCAACGCGAAACACGCCATCGCTGAAACTGGTTAACCAGATATGGTTATCCTTGTCTTCAAAAATATCACTGAACCAAGGATAGCTACCCAATTCATCAACCGTAATACGCTGCCAGACCTGCTGTTCATTACGGTGAAACAGTATCCGGTGTGCCGCAATCCACTGACTGTTATTACTGTCCCGGAACAGCTTATACACTGCAGTATTACTCTGATCCGGTAACTGGCATTTCACTATGCTGCCATCAGGCCGTAATTTGAAATAACCAGCTTCACTACCGATATACAACGTGTTGTCTTGCCAGTGCAGCTCATAAACCGGCGTCTGAGCCAGCTCTGCAGGCAACGTAAAGCGTGTTACCGCGCCAGCAGCATCAAAACGGTACAGCTCTTCAGTGCTGATAGCCCAGATCAAACCATCAGCCAGCTCCAGCTGATTAACCTGGCTTCTGATTTGCTCAACCCGGCTGACTTTACCTTCGCTTACCCGGAACAGATTATCGGCAGCAACCCATATCTCTCCCGGACGAACTTCAACAATAGCGGTTACTTCACCCACTATCGGATAACGATCAAATTTCAGTGTTGCAGGATCAAAACCAGATAGCCCGGCTTTAGTTCCTACCCACATATAGTGCTGACTGTCTTTCAGTAAACGGGTAACAGCGTTGCTGGCAAGATGGCGGGTATTATCTGTAGTAAAAACATCGAACTGATAACCGTCAAAACGATTCAAACCATACAGCGTTCCCAACCAGAGATAACCGCTGTTATCCTGGCTGACAGCACGTACAGAGTTAGCAGAAAGCCCGTCGGCTGTTGTCCAGTGCTTGATATCTGCATCATACACCGAAGGCGGCAGCATCAGTGCCATTGCCGGCATACAAAACAAACTAATCAGCAGCAGGACATATTTCATCAACAGAGCCCGGTAAGGTTAACTGTCAGTAAACATAATGGACAAACAGCTGTAATACAATACAGGCAGCGACTCCGGCAAGAATATCATCCAGCATAATGCCCAAACCACCATGTACTTTGCGGTCAAGTACACTGATTGGCCAGGGCTTCACAATATCAAATAACCGGAACAGTAAAAAACCAACAAATAATGTCACTGTATTTACCGGCACAAACAACATAGTAATGGCAAAACCGATCACTTCATCCCAGACTATCGCACCATGGTCATGCACACCCGCA